>CBDTZE010000222.1:0-4354 GCA_965364815.1 uncultured Nitriliruptoria bacterium
TCCAGCGCGGCGTCCCGGACGGCCCGGTTGCCGCCGTCGGTGAGGCCACCAACACCGGCACGATGATCGAGTTCTGGGCCGACGACGAGATCTTCGAATCCCTGGCCTACGACCTCGACACCATCACCCGTCGTCTGCGGGACACCGCCTTCCTGACCGCGGGCCTGCGCATCAGCCTCGTCGACGAGCGCGCCCGCCCCGCCGACGAGGAAGACCTGATCGCCCGGGAGTACGAGTTCCACGCGCCCGGCGGCCTCAAGGACTTCGTCGACCACCTGCGCACCACGAAGGCCAAGGAGGGCTACCACGAGCCCATCCACTTCGAGGCCGAGGAGATCGGGCCCAACGGGGCCCAGGCCGTCGAGATCGCCTGCCAGTGGATCAACGACTACAACTCCACGATCCTGTCGTTCGCCAACACGATCAACACCCACGAGGGCGGCACGCACGAAGAGGGCTACCGCGCGGCGTTGACCTCGACGCTGAACCGCTGGGCGAAGTCCAAGAACCTGCTCAAGGCCAAGGACGTCGAGGCGCTGTCCGGCGACGACCTGCGTTCGGGCCTCGTCGCGATCATCTCGGTGAAGGTCGGCGACCCGCAGTTCGAGGGCCAGACGAAGACCAAGCTCGGCAACACCGAGGTCAAGGGCTTCGTCCAGAAGGCGATGAACGACGCGTTCAGCCAGTGGCTCGAGGAGCACCCCAACGAGGGCAAGCTCATCGTCCAGAAGGCGGAATCGGAGGCCCAGGCCCGCATCGCGGCCCGCAAGGCCCGTGACCTCGCACGCCGCAAGACCGCGTTCGACGGCGGCGGCCTGCCGGGCAAGCTCGCCGACTGCCAGTCACGCGACCCCGCCGAATCGGAGCTCTACATCGTCGAGGGTGACTCGGCCGGTGGCTCGGCGAAGATGGCGCGTGACCGCCGGACCCAGGCCATCCTCCCGATCCGCGGCAAGATCATCAACGTGGAGAAGGCGCGCCTCGGCAAGGTCCTGAACAACAACGAGATCCAGGCGCTGCTGACGGCCATGGGCACCGGGTTCGCCGAGGACTTCGACGTCAGCAAGGCCCGGTATCACAAGCTGATCCTGATGGCCGACGCCGACGTCGACGGCGCCCACATCCGCACCCTGCTGCTCACGTTCCTGTTCCGCCACATGCGGCCGCTGATCGACGCCGGCTACGTCTACCTGGCGCAGCCGCCGCTGTACCAGATCAAGCACAGCCAGCGGAAGAACCAGGTGTGGTACGCCTACTCCGACCCGCAGCGTGACGCCGTGCTGGAGCAGCTGCCCCCGGAGGGCCAGGGCAAGCTCGACGTCCAGCGCTTCAAGGGCCTCGGTGAGATGGACCCGGACCAGCTGTGGGAGACCACGATGGACCCGGAGAAGCGCACCCTCAAGCAGGTCATGCTGGAGGACGCCGCTGCTGCGGACGAGATGTTCACCGTCCTGATGGGCGACGACGTGAGCAGCCGCCGCGACTTCATCCAGGCCAACGCCCGGTACGCCACCATCGATGTCTGACGAGCCGGGACGGGGCGCGATCTTCCGCGCAATCGGCTGGCTCGGCGCCGGCCTGTTGCTCGCGCTCCTGGGCGCCGCGGCCATCACGCCCGCCAACGCCTACGACTTCTCCGTCATCGCCCCGATGCTGTTGATCATCGTCGTGGGCACCGCCATCACGCTGTACGCGGGCTTCCGGGGCCGCAGTGTCGAGGAGGAGCACCAGTTGCTTCGACGCCTCGACGCCGCGGCGGATGACACCACCGAAGCAACCGACCACGGTCAGGACGACTGACATGGATCCACGCACCCTGCGGGCCGCCGGCATCGCCGACCTGTCCACGTTCGCCACCATTGGTGGCCTCGGTTGGGCGATGGGCTTCCCCGCCGGCCCGTCCTTCATCACCGGCGCCGTCCTGGGCGCCATGGCCTTCCTGTTGATCGTGCTGGCGGCCCGTCGGGCCGAGACCTTCAGCCCGACCGACAGCACGGCGCACCTGCGCCTCGACCGTGACCTCACCGGCGCCACTGGCGCCACCCCCGAGGACGCCGTCTCCGATGACCTGAGCACTGAGGACGACCGATGAGCGACCAGCCACCCGTGGACGGTCCCGACGAGGGCGCCACGCCCGACGACGTCACGCCTGAGGGCTCGGCCGAAACGCCAGAGACCGCGATCCCCGGCGAGGACGGCGAACTCGTCGTCGGCGAGGGCGGCCAGGCCGTTGCGCTGCGCGTCGAGCCGGTGGTCATCGAAGACGAGATGAAGGCCAGCTACCTCGACTACGCCATGAGCGTGATCGTCGGTCGCGCCCTGCCGGACGTCCGTGACGGGCTCAAGCCCGTGCACCGCCGCATCCTGTTCTCCATGGACGAGGGCGGCCTGCGTCCGTCGTCGCCCTACCGCAAGTGCGCGTCCGCCGTCGGCGACGTCATGAAGAAGTACCACCCCCACGGTGACTCCTCGATCTACGACGCGTTGGTCCGCATGGGCCAGGACTTCTCCATCCGCGCGCCCCTGATCGACGGCCACGGCAACTTCGGTTCCGTCGACGGCGACCCCGCCGCCGCCATGCGTTACACCGAGGCCCGGCTCTCCAAGCTCGCCATGGAACTCCTGCGGGACATCAGCGAGAACACGGTCGACTTCCGGCCGAACTACGACGGCTACGAGCAAGAGCCGATCGTCCTGCCGTCGCGGTTCCCGAACCTGCTGGTCAACGGCTCGACCGGCATCGCCGTCGGCATGGCGACCAACATCCCGCCGCACAACCTCGGCGAGGTCATCGACGCGACGATCGCGAAGATCAACGACCCGTCGCTGGACGCCGTCGCCCTCATGCAGTACCTGCCGGGTCCGGACTTCCCGACCGGCGGCATCATCCTGGGCCACTCCGGGATCCACCAGGCGTACACCACGGGGCGCGGCTCGATCCGCGTGCGGGCCGTCTGCGAGATCGAAGAGGTCAAGGGTCGCGAGCGCATCATCGTCACCGAGTTGCCCTACATGGTCAACAAGGCGCGCATGGTGGAGAAGATCGCCGACCTGGTCCGCAACAAGGTCGTGCCCGGCATCTCCGACCTGCGTGACGAGTCCTCCCGCGAGGGGATGCGCGTTGTCGTCGAGGTCAAGCGCGACGCCTCCGCCCAGGTCGTGCTCAACCAGCTCTACAAGCACACGCAGCTGCAGGAGACCTTCGGCGCCAACATGTTGGCGCTGGTCGACGGCATCCCGCGGACGCTCACGCTGGACAAGTTCCTCCAGCACTACATCGAGCACCAGGTCGAGGTCATCACCCGCCGGACCGAGTACCGGTTGGAGAAGGCCCAGGCCCGGGCCCACGTGCTGCAGGGTCTGCTCATCGCGCTGGACCACATCGACGAGATCATCGAGCTCATCCGCTCGTCGCCCTCCGCCGACGAGGCCAAGATCTCGCTGCAGACGCGCTTCGACCTCTCGGAGATCCAGGCCGCGGCGATCCTCGACATGCAGCTTCGCCGCCTCGCCGCCCTGGAGCGTCAGCGCATCCAGGACGAGTACGACGAACTCCAGGACCGCATCGCGGACCTCCTCGACATCCTCGGCAACCCGTCGCGCGTCCGCACGATCATCATCGAGGAACTGACGGAGATCCGCGACAAGTTCGCCGACGCCCGCCGGTCCCGGATCGCCCCGCACGATGGCGACATCGACGTCGAGGACCTGATCCCCCAGCACGACGTCGCGATCACGCTGACGCGCGCCGGGTACCTGAAGCGCACCAAGCTCGACACGTTCAAGACGCAGAACCGTGGCGGTCGTGGCGTCAAGGGCGCCTCGATGAAGGACGACGACGTCCTCACGACGCTCAAGACGTGCTCGTCGCACGACTACCTGCTGTTCTTCACCAACAAGGGCCGCGTCTACCGGATCAAGGCCTACCAGGTCCCCGAACGTGACCGCTCCGCCAAGGGCGTCTACGTCGCGAACGTCCCCGGCCTGGCGCTGGAGAAGGACGAGACCATCGCGACGGTGCTCTCCCTGCGGGAGTTCACCGACGACTGGTTCCTGATCTTCGCCACGAAGAAGGGCGTCGTGAAGCGCACGATGCTGCCCGACTACGACTCGCCCCGTTCCGTCCTCATCGCGATCAACCTGCGTGAGGACGACGAGCTGCTGGCCGTCTGGGCCACCCACGGTGACGACGACATCATCCTGGTGTCGTCCAACGCCAAGGCCATCCGCTTCCATGAGTCAGACGCCCGCTCCATGGGGCGCTCGGCTGCCGGTGTCCGGGGCATGCGCCTCGGCGAGGGTGAAGAGGTCGTGTCGATGGCCGTCGTGCCGCAGGCCGACGACCACTACCTGA
>CBDTZE010000223.1:0-4320 GCA_965364815.1 uncultured Nitriliruptoria bacterium
ACGGCCCGGTCCGCGGCAACGGCAAGATCATCCAGGAGCTCGAGGGCATCTTCCGTGGCAACGGCTGGAACGTCATCAAGGTCGTGTGGGGCTGCAACTGGGACCCGATCCTGGAATCCGACACGGACGGGTTGCTGGTCAACCGGATGAACGAGGTGCCGGACGGCCAGTTCCAGACCTACATCGCGAAGGACGGCGCGTACACGCGCGAGGACTTCTTCGGCACGGACCCGAACCTCGCCAAGCTTGTGGAGCACCTCAGCGACGACGAGATCACCAAGCTCCGTCGCGGCGGCCACGACATCCACAAGATCTACGCGGCGTACGACGCGGCCATGAAGAACACCGGGTCGCCGACCGTCATCCTCGCGCACACGGTCAAGGGTTGGACGCTGGGCCCGGACTTCGAGGCACGCAACGCCGTGCACCAGATGAAGAAGCTGACGGAGGACTCGCTCAAGACCTTCCGCGACACCCTCGGCCTCGACGTCACCGACGAGCAGCTCGAGAGCGGGCTGCCGCCGTACATCAAGTTCGAGGAGGGCTCTGCGGAGCTCGACTACCTGCGTGAGCGTCGCGCAGCCCTGGGCGGTCCCGTGCCGGAGCGCCGGGTCGACTATCGGCCGTTGGAGCTGCCGCCGAGCTCGTCGTACGCCCAGCTCAAGAAGGGCTCGGGCGAGCAGGAGGTCGCGACGACGATGGCGCTGGTGCGCCTCTTCAAGGACCTGGTGCGCAACAAGGACGTCGGCAACCGCCTGGTGCCGATCGTGCCCGACGAGGCACGGACCTTCGGCATCGATTCGCTGTTCCCGAAGCTGAAGATCTACGACCCCCACGGCCAGCAGTACGAGTCCGTCGACCAGGACCTGCTCCTCTCCTACAAGTCGGCCATCGACGGTGTCATCATCAACGAGGGCATCACCGAGGCCGGGGCGATGGGCACCTTCACGGCCGCCGGCACGACCTACTCGACGCATGGCGTGGCGACGATCCCGCTCTACTTCTTCTACTCGATGTTCGGTTTCCAGCGGACCGCCGACTCGATCTGGGCTGCGGCCGACCAGCGCACCCGCGGGTTCCTCATCGGGGCGACTGCCGGCGGCACGACGCTCAACGGTGAGGGCCTGCAGCACCAGGACCGGCACAGCCACCTGATCGCCCTCAGCAACCCGGGCGTGGTCGCGTACGACCCCTCGTTCGCCTACGAGATCGCGGTCATCATCGAGCACGGCCTCGAGCGCATGTACGGGCCAAGGTCGAAGCAGGACGGCGAGGACGACTATCCCGGCAACAGCTCCGACGTCATGTACTACCTGACGGTCTACAACGAGCCGCGCGTCCAGCCGGCGATGCCGGACCACGTGGACGAGGGCCACATCATCCGCGGGATGTACCGCTTCTCCGACGCCCCCTCGGGGACGCATGAAGCCCACATCCTGTCCTCCGGCACGATCATCCACGAAGCCATGCGCGCCCAGGAGTTGCTGGCCCAGGACTGGGACGTTGCGGCGACCGTGTGGTCCTGCCCGGGCTGGAACGAACTGCTGCGCGACGGTGGGGCGTGTGACCACCACAACCGTCTGCACCCCGAGGGCGAGCAGAAGGTGCCGTGGGTGACCCAGCAACTCGAGGGGACCTCGGGCCCGTACGTCGCGGTCACGGACTGGATGAAGGCGACCCCGACACAGATCGCGGACTGGGTTCCCGGGGACTACGCCGTGCTTGGCACGGATGGTTTCGGGCGTTCTGACACGCGCGAGGCACTGCGGCGCCTGCACCAGATCGACGCGGAGTCCACCACGGTCACCGTGCTGGCGATGCTGGTGCGCCAGGGAGTCGTCACTGGTGACGTGCTTGCCAAGGCGATCGAGAAGTACGGCATCGATCCCAGCAAGCGTGCGGACCTGGACTGACCCACGACCGGAGGGTTGCCATGGCCGCGGGCCCGATCGGGTCTGCGGCTGTGGCATCGGGGGGCCGACAACCCAGTCGAGTGTGCGCGCTCGCGTACGCTCCACCGACGGTGTCCGGGCTGGGACGGAAGGGCGGCAATGTTGCGATCTGCCCTTCGTGCTGTCTCGACGCGGCGCCCAGCGTCGGCCGCTGACGCTGACGACGGGGCGGTCGCGGTCGAGTTCGCCCTCGTGCTGCCGATCCTGGTCCTGTTCCTGTTCGGCATCCTGCAGTTCGGGCTGTTCTTCTTCCGGATCCAAGGCATGCAGGCCGTGGCGCTCGAGGGCGCCCGAGGCGGGTCCGTCGGGCTCACCGTGCAGGAGATCACCGCGCGCATCCAGGCGTCGCTGACCGTCCCGGTCTCCTATGCCGACCTCGACATCCAGGTCCTCCTGGTGAACACGACGACCGCAACGGTGGTCACGAACATCGACGCCAAGGCGGCTTCGCCCGCGGAGTTGGCGACGGCGCCGTGCGAGGGGATCGTCGACGCGGACGAGCACGTCCTGCGTGTCGAATTGACGATCGATCCGAGTCTGCAGGAGTACCAGGTCATCATCCCGGTGTGGGGGACACTCGGGATCAACTACGGGGTCGTGGGGTCGTACGCCTGCGAGAACACGGCATGAACTCGGCCGCCGTTCGTGTCCGTCGAGAGGACGGGGTCATCTCCGTCATCCTCGCCCTGACGATGGCGTTGTTCATCGTGTTGTTGGCCGTCGTGCTGGACCTCGGCCAACTGCAAGGGGCCCGGTCCAGCCTGGCTGGCGCGACGTCGTCCGCAGCCAGTCGCGCCGCGAATGTCCTGGCGCGCAACGGCTGCGTTGACTTCGACCTGGCGAGGGCCGCTGCCTCCGCGGCACTCCAGGAGAACGCGGCGACGGCGTCGATCGACGTCTTCGAGGTCCGTTACGGCGTCGTGACGGTGACGTCGGTTTCCGACTGCACCCTGGTCCTGACCGACCAGAACGTCGGGCAGGTCGAGGTCCGGACCACCGACTCGCGGACACCGGTGTTCTCCGCAGCCTTCACCAGCGCGGGCCTGACCACGTCGGCCGCCACGAAGGCAGAGTGGGGCTACGTCACCGGGATGGCCGGCGGCCTGCGACCCCTGTCGCTGTGCACGTCGCACCCCGCCTTCGAGGACTACCAGCAGTACCTGACGGAGCAGGCAGCCTTCAAGGCCGGACTTGGCCCGGCCCCGGCGGCTTCGCTGTTGGATCCGTTCGACATCGAAGTGGACGGCTTCATCGGGTACGCGGACCCGCCTGTGCTTCCGGCGACGGTCGCGACCGTCGTGGCCGGCTTCTGTCGCGACGCCGACACCCCCGCCCTCGACCCCGATCCGGAGGAGTCCGGCGTTCCGGGACGGTTCGGCGACCTGGTCAACGTGGACTTCAGCGACTCGGACCCGTCGGCGGCCACGCTGTCGTCGTGGATCCGGGATGGTGCTCCATTCCTCGTCGTGCTCGACGATCCGACGACCGTCCTGGTGGACGAGAGCGACTGCGGCGAGAGCACGGTGCCGGTCCTGGGTCACTGTGAGGGTGTGCGTCAGAGTGACTCGACGGACCAACTCTCGGACTTCGCCCCGATCGTCGGCACGATCATCACGATCGCCCTGCACGACGAACCTCGCTGTCACAACAACAACGGGAGCATCGGGCACTGCACACCGGGCAGTCGTGATCACCGCGCCTACCCGCTGTCTGGGTTCGCGAGGGTCGAGGTGCTCTGCGCAAGGAACACGGCGTACAACCCATCCCAGCCGTTGCCCGCCGACCCGGACGCGGCGTCGCCCACCGTGCCGTCGTCCGTGCCGACCGTTCCGCCGGAGTGCGTGGGCTTGAGCAAGGTTGCGCGGGACACCAACCCGGGCGATGACGTCATGGTTCGCCTGCGGTTCATCGTCGACGACACGATCGGCGAGGGGAACCTGTCTGCGACGCCGAGCACGCTCATCGGGTCGGACGGCTTCGTCGGGGTGTCGGTCTGTTCCGTCGACGGCGATGACAACTGCCGGTTCTGACGCGAGCCGTCCCGCCCGGTCGTCGTTGGCTGTTCCTGTTCCGGGCTCAGAGATCGCCGAGCAACAGGCGGTCGACGAGTCGGATGCGTGCATCGTCCGGTGCGGTCGGCGTTGCCCGGAGGGTCGGCGCCAGCACGGCGAAGAGCGCAAGCGCCGCGATCGTGACGAGCGCAAGTCGGACAGGCCGCTCGGACCGACTCGCCGTGTCGTCTGGGGCCCCATCCGGTTCCGCAGTTCGGGTCGACAACAGCCCGCCGACCAACGCCCCGAACATCCATCCCACCCAGGCGAGCAGCGCCAGTTGGTGCGGGACGCGTTCCGGGAGCAGGAGCGCGAGG
>CBDTZE010000224.1:0-4296 GCA_965364815.1 uncultured Nitriliruptoria bacterium
GCCCCGACCGTCTCCATCGACCAGCTCCCCCAGGCCGTCATGGGCACGTTGATGGGCCTGAACATGCAGCGCCTCGTCGCCCCGGACACGGTCACCGACGAAACCGCCGTCGCCGTCCTGCTCTCCCTCTTCGGTGCCACGGACTGACCACGGCGCCACCCGACGACTCCCATCCAACTTCCCACTCCGACCGCAGCGAGCCTCCCATGCCGACCACTTCACGGACCTTCACGATCCCGACCGAAGCCGACATCGACGCCGTCGACTTCGACCAGATCGACCTGCTGGCCGACACCTGGGGCAACCGCGTCCCCCACGCCGAGTTCGCCCGGCTTCGCCGCGACCGGCCGGTCTTCTGGCACCCGGAGCCGAACGACACCGGCTTCTGGGCGATCACGAAGTACGACGACGTCGTGACGATCAGCCGAGACCACGAGACCTTCTCGACGGAGCTCGGTGGCACCTTCATCTCCACGCAGGCCGAGGAGGACCTCGAACAGATGCGGCTCTCCATCCTCAACATGGACCCGCCCCGCCACGACCGACTCCGCAAGCTCGTCTCGGCCGGCTTCACGCCCCGCCAGGTCCGTGGCCTGATCGAGGAGATCAGCCACCACGCCAAGAAGATCGTCGACGACATCGCCGGCCAGGGCCGCATCGAGTTCGTCGACGAGGTCTCTGCGCTGCTGCCGATCCAGATCATCTGCGAGATGCTCGGCATCCCGGAGAAGGACTGGGGCCAGATGAAGAAGTGGTCCGACCGCCTGGTGGGCTGGGACGACCCGGAGCTCTCCCGCGGGCCCGAGGACGGCAAGGTCGCCGCCATGGAGATCTTCGCCTACTGCGACGCGCTGGTGAACGAGCGGCGTGAGGCGCCGACCGACGACATCCTCTCCGCGCTGGTCCACGCCGAGGTCGACGGCGAAAAGCTCGACGCGTTCGAACTCGACCTCTTCTTCGTCACGCTGGTCATCGCCGGCAACGAGACCACCCGCAACCTGATCTCGCACGGCATGCTCGCCCTGCTCCAGCACCCCGAGCAGCTCCAGAAGCTCCGCGACAACCCCGAGCTCATGCCAAGCGCCGTCGACGAGATGCTGCGCTGGGGCTCGTCCATCCAGAACTTCCGGCGGACGGCCACGTGTGACACGGAGATCAACGGCCAGGAGATCAAGAAGGGCGAGAAGGTCGTGACCTTCTACATGGCCGCCAACTTCGACGAGGAAGTGTTCGGCGACCCGTTCGAGTTCCGTGTCGACCGGACCCCCAACGAGCACGTCGCGTTCGGCGGAGGCGGCATCCACTTCTGCCTCGGCACACACCTGGCCAAGGCGGAGATCGGCGCACTCATCGGCGAGATGATCCAGCGCTTCCCGGACCTGTCGCTGGACGGCGAGCCCGACCGCCTGCGCTCCGACTTCATCAACGGCATCAAGCGGATGTACCTGACGTTCACCCCGACCGCCTGAGCGTCGGTTCCGGCCTGCGCCAGTGGCGTCAGGCCTTGGCGTCAGGCCGGGGCGTCAGGCTGTGGCGTCAGGCCGGGGCGACGTAGATGTGGCGTGAGGCCTCGGCGGACAGCAGCACCCGTTCGTTGCCGACGACCAACGTGAGCCCGTCCGGCCCGTTGACCACACGCGCTGAGGCTCCGGGACGGACGCCCGCACGTTCCAACTCGGCCATCAGCGTGTCGTCGGACTGCGCGGCTTCGGTGATGCGTTCGATCGTCACGGCCTCACCGTCGACCACGTCGGACACGGCAGCCAGACCGTGCGCCTTCGCCTTCTGGCCCATCTGCGGGATCGGGTTGCCCCACGGGCTGGTGCGGGGGTTGCCGAGGTAGTCCGCCAGCTTCTGCTCGACCCGGTCGGAGATCACGTGCTCCCAACGGCACGCCTCCTCGTGGGCGAACTCGGGCTCGAGGCCCAGCACGTCGACCAGGAGCCGCTCGGCGAGGCGGTGCTTGCGCAGGACGTGGTTGGCCTTCTCGCGGCCCTCGGCGGAGAGCGCCACCGTCCGGTCCTCCGCGAGCTTCACGAGGCCATCCGCAGCGAGGCGGTTGATGCCCTCGGAGACGCTCGGGGCGGACAGGCCGAGGCGCTCCACGAGGCGAGCCCGCAGCGCCGGGATGCCCTCTTCCTCGAGCTCGAGGACCGTTCGCAGGTACATCTCGGTGGAGTCGATGAGGTCGCCGGCCATGGATGCTCCCGGAAGCGTCTGCGGTCGATCCGAGGCTACGGCACTCCGGGCGGGCCGGGTCACGCAGAGCCGTGGGCATGACGGGAACCGCGGGGGGGCACTTGTCGTCCAACTCCCGCGAGGCCCTCCCACCAGGGCACCCCCCCAAAGGCTCCACCATGATCCCCTCCACCCTCGTCGACCGCCGCAGCCGTGCTGCCTGGGACGACCGGCGCAATGACCTCGGCCAACTCCCGTCGGCCGGGATCCGCACGCAGAAGGTCGTCCGCACCACGTCCGGGCGACGCATGACCGACCGCGTCGACGCTGCTCCGGTCTTCCCCCACCCGTCGATGGTCGCGCCGACGATCACCGGCGCCTCGGGCTTCATCGAGACCGACGCTCCGTACTACATGCCGTCGGGTCAGCGCATCGCCTGACGAGGGCGGACACCTTGCCCCCGATGACGAAGCGTGCCGCTGAGGTCACAGAACGTCAGCGTCGGCACCGCTGTGTTGCCGGTGGTCGTTCTGACGCTCACAGCGAGCTCATGACCACTCTGTGTGGAACCCTGTGAACGGCCAGACGGCCACACGAGGGGGACCCACATGGACCACACCGACCTGATCATCGATCGCCGCTCACGCCCCGTCTTCGGGGAACGACGCGACGACGACGGCAAGATGCCTGCCATGGGCATCCGCGGCCGCCAGATCGTCCGCTCCGTCGGCGGTCGCCGCGACGAAGACCCCACCGCGCACGTGTGGCCCTCCGCCGCCCCGTGGATGAAGGCAAACCAGCCGGTCATGCAGGGCACCCCCACGCTGCCCTACCGCATGGCCTCCGGCCAGCTCATCGGCGGCTGACCACACCTGGTCATTGCCGTTGCGGCAGACTGCGACTCCCCACCAGGAGTCGCCCTTGCCGATCACGCCTGACGTCAGCGAACCGCCCCACCTCGCGGGCGTGACCCATCACTGGGCCGACGTCGACGGCCTGCGCATGCACTGGGCCGAGGCAGGCGACCCCGCCGCCCCGACGATCGTCCTCGTCCACGGCTGGCCGCAGCACTGGTTCGCGTGGCGCCACCAGATCCCGGACCTGGCCCGCGACTTCCACGTCATCGCCCCGGACCTGCGGGGTCACGGCTGGACCGACGCCCCGGCCACGGGCTACGAAAAGGCCCAACTGGCGCGCGACGTCCTGGGCCTGCTCGACCACCTCGACGTCGAGGAGTTCGACCTCGTCGGCCATGACTGGGGCGGCTGGACGGGCTTCCTGCTGTGCCTCGACGCGCCCGATCGCGTCCGCAGCTACGTGTCTCTCAACATCCCCACACCGTTCCAGAAGGTCCGACCCTCCAGCCTCGCCACGCTCTGGCGGTTCTGGTACCAGCCGATCGTGGCGGCCCCGGTGCTGGGCCCGGCCGCCATCCGCAACAAGAAGCTGATGTGGTTCCTGCTTCGCCACTGGGCGACCGTCGCCCCACCGACGCCAGCGGACGAGGAGGCCAACGCCAACTTCGCCGAGGTGCTGGCCCAGCCCGACCGGGCCCGCGCCAGCTCGCTGGTCTACCGCACCTTCCTCACGCGTGAACTCCCGGCGCTGCTGCGCGGCCGCCACCTCGACCAACGCCTGGTGACGCGCACGCTGATCCTGCTGGGCACCGGTGACCCGACGATGTCACCGGCCACCTTCACCGGCCACGAGGACCACGTCGACGACCTGACCATCGAGTTCGTCGAGGACTGCGGCCACTTCATCGCCGAGGAACGCCCCGAACTGGTCACCGCCAGGATCCGGGCGCACATCGGCACCCCCTGAACCAGCTCGGGCGTCGGGGCGCAGGCGCGGGTCAGTCGACCTCGAAGGTCAGGCCGGCGTGCTCGACCAAGCGGGTGACGAGGTCGTCGCCCAGCAGGCTGGAGGTCGTCCAGAAGCCGCCGGCCGGCTTGGGCTTGCGTGTGGCGACGTCGCGGGCCAGGCAGACCGCCGCCTCGCCGAGCATCTTCGCCGTCGATCCGTAGCCCGGGTCGCGGTCGCCGGTCACGCGGACGCGCAGCTGCTCCCCCGCAGCGGTCTGGCCCCAGAACCGCAGGTCGAAGAACCCGGCCTCCT
>CBDTZE010000225.1:0-4270 GCA_965364815.1 uncultured Nitriliruptoria bacterium
AGTACTGCTCGCGCGCGAAGGCCAGCGAATGTTCCGGGCCGTCGACGCGGCGATGCTGCCGACCCCGTGATCCAAATGCCGCGCTCGGCGCCGGACGTCCAGATGCTGCGACGTCGGGTGCAGGCGTGGGCCTCGCCGGTCAACGTCCTGTCGTTCGGCCTCTTCATGGTGTCGCTCGGGACGCTGTTCCTGCGATCCACCGGCCGCATCGACAACCTGCGCGGGACGGTTCTGCTCCTGGGCCCGGCAATCGCGGCCGTTGCCCTCCTGCGCCCCGCCTGGGTGCTGCTGGCGCTGTTGATCACCCCGCCCGACTTCCTCAGCTCCGTCACGCCGAGGTTGCTGCTGTTCGGCGTCCTCGGCGCCTTGCTGGCCTTGGCCGCACGAGAGTCGAAGCTGTACCTGGGGCCCAGCACGGGGACGTGGCCGATCATCGCGCTGGTCGCATTGGCCCTGGTCCACGAGGGCGAGGTCAGCGGCGAGGGCGCCGACGTCGCCGACGGTCTGCTGAAGCTGTTCCAGTACTACGTCGCCCTCATGTTGCTGGCCTACAACGCCATCCGGCTGCAGGCCACCACCGTCCGGCACGTCGCCGTGGCCACCGTTGCCGGGTCCGTCATTGCCGCCGTGCTCAACATCGTCGATGCCGGGCCACTGGCCGGATCCTTCAGTGGCGGTCGCAACGCGGCCTACCTGACCGCCTACGGGATGTTGGTCGCGGTGGGGTGGCTCCTGCTGGGCCAGCGCGACCACGACCACCCACGCAGCCTCTGGGGCAATGCCGCGTTGATCTTCGGCCTGGGGATCGTGACGGCCCTGATGCTGGTCCGCGCGACCTGGGTCAGCGCCCTGTTGGCGTTCGTCGTCATGGCGATCTGGACGCAGAAGGGCCGCTGGCTGGTGGCCATCCCGCTGGTGGCCACGCTGATCCTCGCGGTCCCGGTCTCACGCGACCGGGTGGTGCCCGCCGACCTCGGCAAGGAGACGACCCTTGCCCAGTACACCACCGGGCGGTGGGACCTCTGGGAGGCCCTGGTCGAGGAATCGGCCAAGGGCATGCCGCTGGGGCAGGGATGGGGCCACTGGTGGAGCCTGACGCCCAAGGAACTGTTCGGCGTCATCACGTTCGTGTCGCGTGACGACCAGCCCTATGTCTACGCCCACAACGACTGGCTCTACCTGTCGGTCGACACCGGCGTGATCGGACCGGGGCTGCTCACGCTGTTCTGGTTCCAACTGATCCGCGCCCACCGCCGACTTGCGCGGCGCCCCGGCGGCAGCCGGGACGCCTCCGTGGTCCTCGTCGGTGTCCCGGCCACGTTCCTGTTGGTCCAACTGGTCGACAACGGCGTCGCCCTGCAGCCGGTGGCGGAGAAGTTCTTCATCATCGCGGGCGTCGTCTTCGGCGTCCACGCGATCATGACCAAGGACCTCGGCATCGCGCCCGAGCTCCTCCCCCACGCGCTGCCCGCCCTGCCGGCACCGCCGGTGGAACAACCACGGACTCGTCAGCCGGCCTGACCGAGATCCGCGGCCTGGTCCTGCAACTCCTGCAGGATCCGACGGGCGCTCGCGCTTCCCGTCGCGGTGATCTCCGCAAGCGGTCCCGAGGCCACGACGCGGCCGTCGTCGACGATCACGACGTCGTCCACGAACGCCAGGGTCGACGGCCGGTGCGCGATGACCACGACGGCCACGCCACGGTCCCGAAGTTCCGCGAGCGTCGCCTGCACCAGCCGCTCCGACTCCGGGTCCAGCGCGCTGGTCGGTTCGTCGAGGACGAGGATGCTGGGCTTGGTGACCAGGGCGCGGGCGAGGCAGAGACGTTGCCGCTGACCGCCACTGACGGCGTCGGCGCGCTGCCCGATGGGCCGGTCCCAGCCGTCGTCCCACGAGGCGATCTCGGCGTCGACGTGGGCCATGCGAGCTGCCTCGTCGAGGTCGGCCTGCTGGATCCCCGGACGGTGGAACCGGACGTTCTCGGCCACCGTGGCCTGCAACAACTTGGGCTCCTGGGGCACGAACGCGACCAGGCGTGCCCAGTCCTCGTGGGCGAAGTCACGGGCATCAATGCCGTTGACCAGCATGCGGCCAGTCGAGGGCTCACGCAGGCGAAGCAACAACTGGACCAGCGTCGACTTTCCCGCGCCGGATGGTCCGACGATGCCGACGGCTCGGCCGGCCCGGATCTCGAGGTCGACGTCCGTCAGGGCGTCCCCTTCGCCGTAGGCGTACGAGGCGCCCTCGAGCTGCAGGGTCTGGATGCTGGTGAGGGCAACGCCACCGTCCTTCACCCGGTGCTCGCGGTACGTCTCCAGCGCGTCGAGGGCGCGTTCGAGGTACGGCGTGGTGTTCTGCACCTGCGTGTAGGTGCTCTGCAGCTGCTGTCCGGCACTCAGGGCCCGGAGCAGGATCAGAACGACCGCGCCGATGGCAGCGAGCTGCGACGTCGCGAACAGCTGCAGGAACGCCAGGCCGCCCACGAGCATCAGGATGACCGCGCCGCCGTAGATGGACGACACCATCCCGAGGGCCGCCTGGGCCCGGAAGAACGGGCCACGAACACTCTCGATGCGCGCATGCACGACCTCGGCCTGGGCGTCGTGCACGCCGAAGACGTGATATTCCTCGCCCAACTGGACGGTCTCGTTGACGGCCTCGGCAAAACCCAAGGACGCGGCCGCATGTGTCCGCGAGTACGTGCGCGAGTGCCGACCGAAGGGACGGAAGACGAAGAAGAGGACGACGCCGCCGACGGCCATGGCCGCCGCGGCCGGAGGTGAGATCAGGAAGGCCGACACCAGCAGGCCGGTGGCGGTCAGGCTGGCGCCCATGCCGCGACTGAGGGCCAACAGCAGCTGGGAGGTGTGACCGACCTGGGTCGTCATCACTTCCTGCAGGTGCCCCTGGCGTTCCTTGGACTGCAGCTCCCAACTGGTGTGCACGAAGGCGTCGAACAGCTGACCGCGCAACCGGGCCTGGGTGTTGGCCACGATGCGGGGCGGCAGGATCGAGGTCACGGTCCGCAGCACGACCAACAACACGGCAAGGACCGCGGCCCAGCGGATCGCCTCACCGACGCCCAGGGTCGCGCTCAACCCGGCAGCCCCGGTCGAGACGGTGGGATCACCTGCGGAGATCGCGGTCGCGGTGGCCGCGACGAGCGCCAGCACGCTGGCCTCGAGGAAACCCGAGGGCACGGACAGCGCCACGGACAGCAGGATCGTCGGACGTTCCGCCCGCAGCAGACGGCGCAGCCCCGGCGCCGCCGAACGCAGCTTGGACTCGGCTCCAGCCGACGACGCCATGCAGGATCCTGGGATGCTCGGGCGACAGGGGGTGTCCCACGCTATCCGCGCGACCGGGCAGCCAACCCGTCAGCGGGTCAACCTGTCGCGGTGTTGCCCGTCAGCGTCGAGGTGGAGAAGAACCGGGCCCGTGGCTCGCTTGCCAGGTGAGAGGTCACGAAGTCGCCGGCGGACGCGACGCCGATCCTGTTGCCACGGATCGTCCAGCCGATCGAGCGGACGTCGTAGCGCTGGCCGGTGCGGGTCGTGACCGACCGGGCGTCCTTGCCACCGACGAAGATCTGGCCGACGGCGTTGTTCTCGATCGAGGAATCCTCGATCGTGCCGTCTTCGCTGTTGCCGATCAGCACGCCGTACTCGTTGCCGCTGATGGTCGAACGCCGCAGGGTGAGCGGCCCGGGGCTGGCCTCGAAGAAGACGCCCCACGTCCGGTTGCCCGTGAAGGTCGAGTCCTCGATGACGACGTCGCGGTTGTTCCAGTCGAACCAGAGGCCGGACGACTGGTTGTTCTCGGCACGGAAGCGGCGGAACGTCACCCCGTCCATGTGGAAGAACTTCTGGCCGCTGGCGAAGTCGACGAGGTTGGGGTCCACGACCTTGCCCGGCGCGACGGCCTCGACGCCACGCGACCCACGCCAGTTGTTGCGCAGGCTCTCGGAGTCCTCGATCAACAGGTCGTCGGACTTGTAGGCGGTCAGGCCGCCGGAGCCGTTGTCGTTCGCCTTGACGCGCAGGATGATCACGTCGTTCGAGGTCGACACACCGAGGCCCAGCCAGGAGTTCTGGCGGACGTCGAGATCGATGAGGTTGATGCCGCGCGAGTCGTTCACCTGCACGGCCTTCTGTTCCATCTTGGAGGAGGCGTGTTGGAAGGTGAGGTTCTTGAGCGTGACGTTGTGCCGGAAGCCGATGCGGAAGCCGAAGCTTCGGCGGCCGGCCTCGACGATGCCCTGGCGTGGGTC
>CBDTZE010000226.1:0-4263 GCA_965364815.1 uncultured Nitriliruptoria bacterium
GCCACGAAGTCGCCGTAGGCGACCGCGACGTCCTCGAGTTCGAAGACGTGGCCAACCGGGGTGGCCGAGGTCGTGGCCTCGGCAGTTGCGGTCTCGGGCACGGGGTGGACCTTCGTTGAGGGGATCATGGCCAGAGGGTGACGCCCCGAGGTGAACGAAAGGTGAACGCGCGCCGTCTCCGGGGAGACGACGCGCGCTCGAAGCGGTGACCGTGGCAGGCTCAGCCGGTCGGCGCGACCTCCGCGACCTTGCGCGTGGTGTGCCGGGCCTCGACCACGCGGACCGTGCCCGACTTGCCGCGCATGACCAGCGAGTGGGTGACGGCGCCCCGGCCGTCGAACCAGACACCGCCGAGCAGCTGCCCGGTCGTGATGCCGGTGCAGGCGAAGAAGCAGTCCTCGGTCTTGACGAGGTCGTCGGTCCGGTACGTCGCGTCGAGGTCGTAGCCGAGGTTGCGCAGGTTGGCCGCCTCCTCGTCGTGGCGCGGCCAGAGCTTGCCGATGATCTCGCCGCCGAGGGCACGCACGGCGCAGGCGGTGATGACCCCTTCGGGGGTGCCGCCGACACCGAAGAGCACGTCCGGGGCCTTGGCGTCCCACGCGGCGAGGATTCCGCCGGCGACGTCGCCGTCAGTGATGAGCGTGATCCGCGCCCCGGACTCGCGCACGTCCTTGCGGAGCTGCTCGTGGCGGGGACGGTCGAGCATGATGACCGTGAGGTCGCCGATGGCCTTGCCCTTGGCCTTGGCGATCTTCGTGAGGTTGTCCTTGACCGGCGCGTCGATGTCGCAGAGGCCCACGGCCTCTGGACCGACCACCAGCTTGTCCATGTAGAACGCGGGGCCCGGGTCGAACATCGACCCCCTGGTCGCGGCAGCGATGACCGCGATGGAGCCGGGGCGGCCCTCGGCCAGCAGCGTGGTCCCGTCGATCGGGTCCACGGCGATGTCGACGGAGGGCTCGTTGCCGTCACCGACGTGCTCGCCGTTGTAGAGCATGGGCGCTTCGTCCTTCTCGCCCTCGCCGATGACGACCACGCCGTTCATCGTGACGGTTCGCAGGGTCTGGCGCATCGCGTCGACGGCCGCCTGGTCACCGTCCTCCTTGGCGCCGTAGCCCTGCCAACGGGCGGCAGCAAGCGCGGCCGCCTCCGTTGTGCGGACCAACTCCATGGCGAGGTTGCGGTCGGGGCGAAGAGTTTCGGACACGGCGGGCTCCGTCAGACAAAGGTGGACACGGGCAAAGACTAGGCCGGACCCGGTTGGGGTCCGGCCCGGACGAACGGCGCGTGCTCAGGTGTCGGACTGCTCGGTGCCGTCGATGTTGTAGTCGATCATGTCCAGGGGATGGATGACCGACGAGACCACGCCCTCGAGGTTCGCCACGATGCGCTTGAGGTAGCGGTAGAGCAGGGCACGCGGGACGGCGTAGTTGCCCGGCGACTCCGTGCGAACCAGCTCGGTCACGAGGTTGTCGTACACGCGCTGCGCCTCACGCGTGCGCTCGATGTAGCCCTCGGCCTGGTTGATGCGTTCACCGCGGAACATCTCTGCAGCGTCGGCCATCATCTCCGAGATCGCCTTGCAGCGCTCGCGCAGGACACTGGCGTCCTCGGCCTTGGACAGGTCGACACCCTCGAGTGCCAGGTCGAGGATGTTCTTGGCGTTGTCGCCGATCCGTTCGACCTTGCGGCTGACCATCAGCACGACCATGACGCCGGTGATGTCGGACGTCCCGTGGATCGAGGTGTGCACGATCAACTCGCGCCGGATCTCCTGCTCAGAGGCGTTGATACGGCGGTCCGTCTGGCGGACGTCATCAACCAGGGCGGTCGCGTCGGCGCCAGCCAACAGTGCACTCACGGCCGCGTCGAACACGTGACGCGCGTCGCCGAGCATCTGCGAGACGTGGCCGACCATGTTGTCCAGCGACGGTCCGTCGCTCTTGCGGAAGACTTCCCAGACCATTGGATTTCCTTGTGGGCCGGCCGTGCGGGCCGGGTGATTTCAGCCGAAGACGAGGATGCCGACGAGCGGCAGGATGACGAAGGACCCGATGACATAGGTGGGCAGCAGGCGCCGGTCGTTGCTGGTCATCTCCGCGAAGCGTTCCGCAAGTCGGACGGGGATGTCGCGGGTGAACGGCGGGACGTAGAACAGCAGGATGCCCGCCAGGTTGAACAGCGTGTGCACGATGGCGACCGTGACCGCCTCAGGCGCATCGGTTGCCAGGCTGGCCAGCAGAGCCGTGATCGTCGTACCGACGTTGGCACCCAACGTGATCGGATAGACGTTGCGCAGACTGATGATGCCCGCGGCGGCGACCGGGACCAGCACGGACGTGGTGATCGAGGACGACTGCACGGCCACGGTCGCGACCAGGCCGACGAGCATCGCGATGATGCCGCTGCCGCCGCCCAGGACGTTGTTGATCGTCTCCTCGAGACGATCGGCGACCAGGGCACGCATGTTCTTGGTGATGTAGGCGAGGCCGATGAAGATCGCGCCGATCCCGACCATGATGGCCAGGACGCCCAGGGCGGTCCCCGCAGCGCCGAGGCCTTCCAAGGCGTCGAGGACCAGGTTGACCGGCCACTTCACGGCTTCCTTGATCGGGCTCTTGAACTTGGTGCCCGGGCCGCCGAGCATGGCACCCGTGAGCGACTCCGCCGTCTTGCCCAAGAAGCCGGTCGCCAGTTCGATCGGGAGCAGCACCAGGACGGCGAGGACGTTGAAGAAGTCGTGGACCGTCGCCGCGGCGATCGCCCGCTTGAACTCGATCGGTCGGCGGATCGACCCGACGGACGCCAGCGTGTTGGTGACGGAGGTGCCGATGTTGGCACCCATGACCATGGGGACCGCTTGGTCGACGGTCACCAGGCCGGTGGCGACCAGGCCAACGATGGTCGCCGTCGTGACCGACGACGACTGGACGAGCACGGTCGCCAGGACACCGACGAAGAGGCCAGCGATCGGGTTCTGCACTCGGTCGAAGAGCTTCTGCTGAACATCGCTGCCCAGCGCCTCGATGCCCTCGGACAACAGCCCGACGCCCGCGAGGAACAGGTAAAGCAGACCCAGCACGAGGAACCCGCGAAGCCACGCGGGCACGGCTCGATCGGAGGAGGAGGTGTTCAGGGGACGTCCCCGGGTGAGGTGACGGCGCAGACCCTAGGCAGGTCGCGGGAAACGGGCCCAGCGACGTCCGACCAGCCGCCGTTCACGTTCGGCTGGCAACGGTCAGAACCAGGCCGGGTCCATCGCCGCGAAGGACGTCTCGGCACTGCGGATCCGGGACGCGAGGAGCTCCACGCGTGGCACCTCGGTGGCGAACCAGTAGTCCGTCGCGGCGCGCACGCCCCGTCCGTGGTCACCGGGTTCGGGGCGCTCGGCGACGGCTGCGGCACGCAGGAGATGGACCCACGCGATCGCGACGACGGAGAACAGGTCGAGGTAGTCCGCGCTGTGCTGCAGCATCCCGGCGACGTCGCCCTCGGCGCCCCTGAGGCCCAGTTCGCCGGTCAACGCCGCGACGGTGCTCGCGGCCTCGTCGAGGGCGTCGATGAGGTGCGCATCCACGCCCGCCGCCCTGGCACGCTCGCCGGCGGCTCCGATCTCCCCGAGGAAGGCGGCGATCGCCGCTCCCCCACCGGCCATCGCTCGGCGCCCCAACAGGTCCAGTGACTGGATGCCGGTCGTGCCCTCGTGGATGGAGTTGAGCTTCTGGTCGCGCAGCCACGCCTCGACCAGGTACTCGCTGGAGTAGCCGTAGCCGCCGTGGATCTGGACGGCGAGGGCGTTGGCCTCGAAGCCAGCCTCGGCCGGGAAGGACTTCGTGATCGGGGTGAGCAGGTCGAGCATCCGCTGGGCGTGCTCGCGATCGTCCTCGGTCGCGCCCCCATGGGCGACATCGACGTAACGAGCCGTCGCAACGACCAGCGTGAAGCCGCCCTCGACGATCGCCTTCTGGCGCAGCAGCATCCGACGGACGTCGGCGTGCTCGATGATCGGGACGGGACCCTCCTTGGGGTCGCGAGCGGGCGAGCGCCCCTGGGTCCGGTCCTTCGCGTAGGCCAACGATTCCAGGTAGGCCGCCGACGCGGTCGAGACCCCGTTGAGGCCGACCATGATGCGGGCTTCGTTCATCATCTGGAACATGGCACGCAGGCCCTGGCCGGGCTCGCCCACCAGCCAGCCGTGGCAGTCGCCCTGCTCCCCGAAGTTGAGCGCGAGGCTGGGCAGGCCCTTCCAACCGATCTTGTGGA
>CBDTZE010000227.1:0-4254 GCA_965364815.1 uncultured Nitriliruptoria bacterium
CCCTGGACGACCCGTAGGCCGCTGGTACGGCCCGAGGGGAGGTCGACCTGTGACACGTCACCGGTGACGACGGCCTTGGAGCCGAAGCCGATGCGGGTCAGGAACATCTTCATCTGCTCGGCTGTGGTGTTCTGGGCCTCGTCAAGCACGATGAAGGCGTCGTTGAGGGTCCGGCCACGCATGTAGGCCAGCGGCGCCACCTCGATCGTGCCGGCGTCCATGTGCTTGACCAGGTCCTCGACGTCCATCATGTCGCGCAGTGCGTCCCACAGGGGCCGCAGGTACGGGTCGATCTTCTCCGACAGCGTCCCGGGCAGGAAGCCCAGGCGTTCGCCGGCCTCGACCGCGGGGCGGGTGAGGATCAGCCGGTTGACCTGCTTGGTCTGCAGGGCCGTGACGGCCATCGCCATCGCCAGGTAGGTCTTGCCCGTGCCGGCGGGCCCGATCCCGAAGGTCACCGTGTTCTTGGCGATCGCGTCGAGGTACTTCTTCTGGCCGATGGTCTTCGGGCGGATCGAGCGTCCGCGGTGCGTCAGCAGCGTCTTGCCGAAGATCTCGCTGGGCACTGCGGGGTCGTCCGACTTGACCATGCGCAGCACCTGCCGGGTCGAGGACTCGTCGACGACCTGGCCCTTCTGGAGCATGGCGACGAGTTCCCCGAAGAGTCGCTCGGCATGCTCGACCTCGGCTGGCTGGCCCGTGATCGTGATCTCGTTGCCGCGCACGACGATCACGCAGCCGAAGGCTTCCTCGACTTGCCGCAGGAGGCGATCACGCGGACCGAGCAGCTCCACCATCGAGGCGTCGGCCGGGACCCGGACATGAGCAGTCGCCACGTCGTGGCGGGAGGGCGTTGTGGACTTTGGCACGAGTTGCGTGCGCCTTCAGTTCGAGGACCCGAAAGTGTAGGACGCGCCGACCCGTACGGGCCGGCGCGTCCTGACGACGTTGTGCTTGGGGTCAGCGAGGCATCCAGGCCGCGGGACCGGCCATCGCGTCCGAGGGCGCGTTGACATTGACGACACCGACGTTCGACGTGTCGGCCATGGCGACCTCACCGTCGGCGGCAGCCGGCATGAGACGACGACGGAGCTCGTCGGTCGGGACGTCGAGGATCGCCGAGATGGTCTCGAGGTCCTCGTGGCGGATCGTGATGACCTTGCCGTTGTAGTCACCGCGACGGACCTGGATGGACGTCAGGAAGCGCTCGACGAGCTGCTTCTCCAACACCGGCATGGAGTCCAGGCGCGTGAGGTCCAGGCGCAGGCCGGGGCGACGCGGGCGCTGGCCCTGGGTCGCGGCCGGCTCGTTGCGGGGCAACAGCTGGGTGATCGGGACGCGGTAGAAGTCGGCGAGGATGCGCAGACGCGCGACCGAGACCGAACGCTCTCCGCGCTCGTAGGCGCCGACGACGCTGGCCTTCAGGGTGCCGTCGGAACGTGCCTCGACATCCTGCAGGGACAGGCCCTGCTGGGCGCGGACGTTGCGCAGCTGCTCACCGAGAGACTCGGCATAGCGAGAGGATTCCTGCTCGCTCATGTGGGGGGTCCTTCGTGGGGGCTGACTGTGGGGCGACGACCACGCTGGGAGGTCGCAGGCCCCGGCAGGGGCACTTCGCCTGATCATTTGGTGACCACAACGTACGCGATGAACGCCCAGCGTGACGGTCACTGTCCCCCAAGGATGCCCCATCGGGCCCGACTTGGCTCCTGTCCGGTCAGCCCATTCGCCCCAGATAGAAGGCCAGCACGGCACAGAGAGCATGCCCTGCGTGCTCGGTCCGCAGGACGAAGTCCCCCAGGCTCACGGCCTGCAGCCCAACCTCGCCGAGTCGCTTGACCTCGTCGTCGGTGAAGCCGCCTTCGGGCCCCACGGCGGCCACCAACTCACCCTCCGTGGGCAGCTCGACCGAGGCCAGAACGGCCTGCAAGGGGTCCTGTGCGCCCGGATGACCCACGACCCCCGTCAACGGCGTCGTCTGTCCCGCCACCCATGCGTCGAACGTCATGGGCCCCTCGAGGACCGGCAGCCACGGCCGGCGTGCCTGTTCCGCAGCGGCACGGGCAACAGACTCCCACCGCCCGAGGAGCCGATGGGCCTTGCTCGCGGGCGGCTTCAGGACGCTCCTGGCGCTCGTCAGGACCGTGATTCGGTCAACGCCCAGTTCGGTCGCAGAGCGCACAACCTCGTCCACCTTTCGCCCCTTGGCCATCGCCTGGACCAGGTGCAGGCGAGGCCCCGGCGGGTCGTGCTCGACAACCGGACCGGTCACGACGACCGTCCCGACGCCCAGGACCGCAGCGGTTTCGCGCCCGGCCCCGTCAGCGACGACGATCTCCGCACCGGCCTGCAGGCGCAACACGCGATGCAGATGGCCCCGCTGGTCGTCGTCCAGCGTCAGGGCGGCCCCGGCCGGGACGTCCTGCAGCGAGCCCAACGGCAGGTGCAGGTACGGGACGAGGCTCAACGGAAGGCGTCCCGCAGGCGCGACAGGAAGCCGGCCTGGAATCCGTCGGCGTCCTCGCCACGCAAGTTCGCAAGGTCGCGGACGAGATCACGCTGTTCCTCGTCGAGGTCCGTCGGCACCTCGACCTTGAGGCGCACGTGCAGGTCGCCCTTGGAGCCGCCGCCGGTGCGCGGCAGTCCGTGCTTGCGCAGGGTGATCACCTGGCCGGGCTGTGCTCCGGCCTCCACGTTGACCTCGACGTCATGACCCTCGACGGTCGTCAGCGTCAGGCGGGCACCGAGGATGGCCTGCGACACCGGCACGGCCACCTCTGCCCACAGGTCGCGACCGTCGCGTTCGAAGAAGTCGTGCGGCGCGACGCGGACCTCGACGTAGAGGTCGCCGGGGCGGGCCCCACGCTGACCGGCCTCGCCTTCGCCGACGACGCGCAGGCGATCGCCCTCGTCGACACCCGGCGGGATGTCAACGGTGATGTCCCGGCTGCCGCGGTGGCGGCCCTTGCCGGCGCACGTCGTGCACGGGTCGGTCACCAGCACGCCGTCGCCGTGACAGCTCGGACAGACGGCGGCCGAGGAGAGTTGGCCGAAGGCCGTGCGCACGATGCGTTGCACCTGCCCACGACCGTGACAATCCCGGCACGTGGTCGTGTTGCCGCCGGCGGAGCCCATGCCGTTGCAGTCCTCGCAGGCCACCGCCACCTCGACGTCGACGGTCCGGCGCACGCCGGTCGCGACCTCGTCGAGCGTCAGCGTCGTGGGGCGCAGGACGTCGCGGCCGACGGTCTCGCGCGGGCCGCCGCGGCCGCCGCCACCACCACCGGTGAAGGCCTGGCCGAAGAAGGCGTCGATGACGTCGCCAAGCCCGCCGAAGCCGGCGCCGAACGGGTCGCCCGCGCCCTGCCCCCGGGTCGCGGTCGTGCCGTCGTCGCCGAAGCGATCGAACCTCGCGCGCTTCTGGGGGTCGGACAGGATGTCGTAGGCGTGCGTGACGGCCTTGAACTCGTCCTCATTGCCACCCACGTCGGGGTGTGCCGTGCGGGCGCGCTTCCGGTAGGCACGCTTGATCTCGTCCTCGGAGGCGTTGCGGGCCACGCCGAGGATCTCGTAGAGGTCAGCCATCTTGTCGTTCCTCGCCCATGGCCGTCAGGGCCTTTTCGAGTTCGGCTGCGACGGCCCGCACCGTCGCCAGCACCTTGGCATAGTCCATGCGCGTCGGACCCAGGATCCCGACCGAACCGATCGCGCCGATGTCGTACTGCTTGCCCACGAGCGATGTCGCGGTGAGGTCCTCGACGTCGTGCTCGATGCCGATGGTCACCACCGGCGCCAACTCGTCGGGGGTGCCACTGCGGGCCTTGAGCACGCGCCCCACCGTGCTGCGCTCCTCGAGCAGGCCCATCACCTTCTCCAGTTGGTCCCGGTCGAAGGAGCGGTCGCCGATCAGGGCCGACGAGCCTCCGACGAGGACCTGTTGGACGGCCTCGACCGACACGTCGTCGCCGATGGCGTCCGCGATGGCCATGAACACGTGACGCAGTTCGGTCGGCGCCTTGGGGGCAAGGTCGCTGATCGCGTTGCGGACCTCAGCCATGCGCCGACCGCGGACCTGTTCACCGATGACGGAGCGGACGCGGTCGAGTTCGCTCTCGTCGATCTTGCGGTCGAGATCGACGTGCCGCTTGGCGACGTGGCCGGTGTCGGAGACCAACAGCACCAGCAGCGTCGACTGGCCAAGGCTCACGACCTCGACGAGTTTGCACTTGGACGCGTCGATCGCCGGCGTGATGA
>CBDTZE010000228.1:0-4252 GCA_965364815.1 uncultured Nitriliruptoria bacterium
CACATGGTCATCGCCACGCAGCGCCCCTCGGTCGACGTCATCACCGGCCTGATCAAGGCCAACATCCCGTCGCGCCTGGCCCTGGCCGTGGCGTCCATGACGGACTCGCGCACGATCCTCGACACCGGTGGCGCGGAGAAGCTGGTCGGCAAGGGCGACATGCTCTTCCTGCCGGCCTCGCAGGGCAAGCCCAGCCGTCTGCAGGGCTGCTTCGTCAACGAGATCGAGATCCGCCGCGTCATCGACTTCTGCAAGAAGCAGCGTGACGTCGAGTACGTCCAGGGCGTCGTGCAGGCGGGCCAGGAAGCGATCAAGCTCGACAGCGCCCGTTCTGGCGACGACGACTCCGACGAGGCGCTGGTCCGGCGTGCTGCCGCCCAGATCGTCGAGTCCGGTCTCGGTTCGACCTCGATGCTCCAGCGCAAGCTCCGCATCGGCTTCGCCCGGGCGGGGCGCATCATGGACGAACTCGAACAGATCGGCGTCGTCGGACCCAACGAGGGCTCCAAGGCCCGCGAGGTCACCTGGACCCCGGAGATGCTCGAACAGGGCATCGAAGCCGGCCTGCTCTGAGCTGACCCGCTGGCTTCAGGTCGGCGGGGTTAGGAACGTGCAACGAGGACCCGGTGCTGCGGCGAGTCGGCGGTCGGCTGTTGCCAGCGGGGCGTCGAGAAGCTCGGCGATGGCGACGTACCAGGCGTCGTAGGGCACGACGTTGTGTCGCAGTTCCCACACCCGTGCACTGACGGGCTCGTACGAGAACAGCTCGATGGGCAGTTGGCCGGCCTCAGCCTGCGCCCTTCCTGCGGTGTCCGGCGAGATCTTTCCGGTCGCCTCCAACCGTCGCAGGCCATTGGCCACCTCGACGGGCAGGATGTGCGTCGCGACCAGGTCGCCCTGGGCGATCAGTTCCGCTGCCCACGCGCTGGCATCGGCGTTGCCGACCAGCAGGTTGACCACGACGGACGCGTCGACAACGGTCGTCACCGACGGCCCTCGTGGATCGCGTCGACGATCTCCTGGGCGGTCAGGGACGACCCGTCGGGCTCGGCGAGGCCCGCACGCCACCGCGCCACCACGGTGGCTGCATCGGGGCGCGAGGTGAGGGCCACGAGCCGGGCGCGGACGTACTCCTGCAAGGACTGGCCGCTGAGTTTGGCGCGCGCCGCCAACTCGTCACGAACATCGTCCGGGACGTCTCGGATCGTGATGGAAACCGGCATGCTTGCATTGTGCATGTTGTCGCAGCGCTTGGCAACAGGGTCCGGCAAGCATGCCTCCGGCCGCCTCCGGCCAGAGGGCTCGATCGCCCGCCTGTGGACTTCAGGAAGCCGAGGCGACCGGAGACGGGAGCGGGGGCATGGGGTTGCGGCCGTCGAGCGTGCCGCTCCAGCTGATCGGTTGGAAGCCGAAGAAGCCGCCCGAGTGCACGAACGTGTGCCCACCCAAGTCCTTCTCCGGGTCGTAGTACATCTTGATGGCGTCGCCGTGGGCGGCGGTCCGCATGTACTGCATGGTGGCCTCGGTGCTCTCCCAGAAGGTGAGCGAGGCCACGCCGAACGGCAGCGGCGAGAATCCTGTGCCCCACAGCATCCCGGGGGCGTCGAGGAACTGACGCTCCAGCTTGTTGCTGGCCTTCAGGAACTTCCCGATGGTGCGCAGGTAGGGCGTGCCGATCGTGACCGCGATGGTGGGGCCGTCCATGGCCTCGTCTCGCTTGGGGACGACCCTGCGCAACTGCTCGTGCGTTCGGTCCAGGCCGGGGAAGGAACCCAACGACCGGACCAGCCGCATCTTGACGGTGAACCCGTCGCACGGATTCTGTGCCGACCAGGTCTCGAACGCGTCCTCGTCCTCCCACCACCCGATGACCATCGACCTCGACGGCTGCAGGTCGGGCCGGTCAGTGTGCGTGAACGGGCCGCACAGCGCCTTCTTGCTGCCCAACAGCCCGGGAACGTCGCCTGCCTTGGGAGTCTTGCGACGCAACGACCCCAGGATCGAGGAGTCGTGGATCTGCAGGGTGGTCAGCATGGGGGCCTCAGGGGTCGCCGGCAATGCACCCTAGGTGACGGCCTGCGTGCAACTGGGCCCGCATTCGGGGCGCTGGTGGGCTTGGATGCGCGCAAACCCGCGGCGAGGCGGGGGAGAGGTGGTCAGTGGTGGACGGCGAGGGTGTGCTGACGTTCCGGTTGGTCGAGGAGGCTGACCTGCCCTTGCTGCACCGCTGGCTCAACGAGCCCGGCGTGGTGCGGTGGTGGGAGGGCGACGATGTGTCGTGGGAAGGCGTGGTCGAGGACTACGCCCCGCCCGCGTCCGGCCCCGGGCGGCACGAGGACGACGGCACGACGCACCACCTCGGCCTGCTTGACGGGGAACCGGTCGGGTGGATCCAGACTGACGAGTTGCTCGACGACGACGCCCAGGCCTGGTGGGCGGCCGGGTTGCTGCAGGGGACGACGGTCGGGATCGACTTCCTCGTCGGGGAACCGGCCCGACGGGGCGCGGGACTGGGCTCGCGGATGATCGGGGCGTACGTCCGGGATGTCGTCCTCGTGACCCACCCCGGCGCAACGCACGTCGCCGCCGATCCGCAGGTCGCCAACGAGGCGTCGTGGAGGGCCCTGGCGCGCGCCGGTTTCGTCCACCTCGCCGATCATGACGGCGAGCACGGGCCGTGCCGACTCATGGCCCTGGGCGTGTCGGATCGCCGCGATCTGTCACCAGGCAGCGCATCCGCTGCCTCATGACACATCGCGGGCATGGCAAAATGGAAGAACGACCGCCGGGGCGGTCGATCTTCGGAGTCTGGTGCGTCAGCGCCAGCGGAACTCGCCGGAGGCCTGGTCGCGCTCGCCCTTCAACTGGCGGCGAGCATTCACGAAGCCTGCGAGCGTGAACAGTCCGACGAGGGCGAGCAGGAAGAGGCCCACCAGGTCGTGCTGTGTCTCGGGCAGGGAGACCTTCTCGTGGTTGCCCTCGGTCGCGGTCGCCGGGCCAACGGCCAACAGCAGCGACATCACGAGCGTGAAGCCAAGGACGAGGGTCTTGCGCATGGTGTTCATGGCCGCAACTGTAGCCAACGACGGATCCGAACCTGCACCACGCGTTAGGCTCCTGTGCGCACCGCAGACGACCGGTCCTTCACGTGCTCGAACCCCAGTCGGTGAGCCGCGCCATCTTGGCGCAGCGCACCCAGACCTTGCGCCTGCTCGACACGCTCGACGAGGCCCAACTCGCCATGCCGGCTCTGCCGCGCTGGTCGGTTGCGGACGTGTTCCGACACCTCGCGGATTCGGACCGTGGGTCGGTCCTGGGCAAGCACCTGCTGGAGTTCCTCCCGGGCAAGGACCTCGAGGGGCACTTCCAGGAAGTCAACGACGCGAACCTCGACCGTCTGCGCCTGCGAGGCACCAACGAACTCCGTGCAGAGCTGGAGACGTGGGGTCGCCGGCTGGCGCGGATCATCGGGCTCGTGCCTGCCACGATCGGCGCGATCCGCATCCCGACCGGGTTCGGCAAGGTCCCGCTGGTGTGGATGGGCGGTCTGCGCCTGTACGACGAGTGGGTGCACCGCTGGGACGTGGCCGAGGCGCTGCGCCTCGAACGTCCGACGATGGAGCCGGCGCTGGCGTCCATCCTTGGTGCCTGGCATCTCGTTGCGCTCGAGGCCGACGGCCTCGCCAAGACGGAAGGTCAAGGCATCGTGGAACTCGCCTTTGACGATGCGACGGCGAAGGCGAAGTACGACCTCGCCACGCATGCTCGCGTCTCCGGTACGGACACCCGTGAGGTTGCGGCCCATGTCGTGACCGACGTGGCTTCGTTCAGCCTCCTGGCCGCCGATCGCCTGGCCGTCGACGACCTCTTCGCGGACGCGAAGGTCAAGGTCGACGGCGACGAGGACGCGGCGCGCCGCCTGCTCCAGATCGTGCGGGTGGTCTGATGACCGAACTGACCGGTATCGGCGAGGCACTGATCGCTGCTCGCGAGACCAAGGGCGTCGACATCGCCGACGTGGCTCGCACCACCAAGATCCGCACGGACTACCTCAAGGCCCTCGAGGCCGAGGAGTTCGAGCGCATCGGCGGCGACGTCTATGCCAAGGGCTTCCTGAAGACCTATGCCGTCGCACTCGGGATCGACCCCGAGGAACTGCTGACGATCTACCGCGCCAAGGTGCAGGGCCCGTCGCAGCTGTCGGGCTCGCTTGCCCAGGCGCCGGTTGCCCGTGAGCCGCGTGGCGCCCCGC
>CBDTZE010000229.1:0-4244 GCA_965364815.1 uncultured Nitriliruptoria bacterium
TCTGGTCGGCAACGAAGGCGTCGACGGTGGAGGCGAGGTGGCGGATCGCCTTGGCCACCTTGCGGCTCAGATCCGTCGACAGGCCGGCATCCTGGCCGGCCACGGCCTGGTGAACGCCGGTCGCGATGCCTGCCAGCGCCAAGAGGCCCGAGGTGTCGGACAGCACCAGGTCGACACCGGGCTCGCCGGAGATCGAGATTTTTCCGTCAGCCAGGCTCGCGGTGACCCCGTCGAGGGCGTTGATCGCGTCGAGCACGTCCTGCAGGGACTGCGTCGAGGGATCGACGGCGACGGTCTGCTCGTTGATCGTGATCGTGCCGGCCCCGACCGTCGCGAATCCGGTGACGCCGGCCATCAACTGCTCGTCCTCGGGGTCGGTCCCCGGGACCGTGCTGGCCCCGTCGAGCTTGAGGGCGGCGAGGTTGCCCGCGACGGTCTCGCCGAGCGTGATGGCCCCCGGGCCGACCGAGGTCGACGTCAGCGTGATCCGTTCCGTTGCATCGTCGTAGGCGGCGGTGACGCCAAGCGAGCCGGATGCCGCGTTGATGCGGTCGAGCAGATTGTCGAGGCTGTCACTGGCGTTGATCGCGACGTTGGTGCCGTTGATCGTCAGGAAGCCGTCGACGATCGCATGCGGGTCCTCGAGGATCGCGTCGTTGTCGCCCACCCCGTTGAACGGCTTGGTCCGGTCCAGGGCGCTGCCGGTCCCATCGGTCAGGTTCACCGCGAAGGTGTCCTCGTTGCGGATGATCGTCCCCGCCCCGATCGTCGCCGTCATGCCGTTGGACAGCGTGAAGGTCGTGTCCACCGCCTGGTTGTTGCCGACGGAGAGCGTGTCGATCTTGCCGTCGACGCTGTCGATGACGTCGATCTCGACCTTGTCGCCTGTGGGAAGGGTCGCGGGAGAGTCCTTCTTGTTGATCTTCGCGCTGAAGGTCAGGGTCCGATCACCGGTCCCGGTCCAGGTGCCGTCGAGGGTGATGGGCACGTCCGACGACCCGTCCCACTCCGGCGTCCGATCGTCGAACGACGTGCCCGCGGCATTGACCTGTGCCGTCGAGGTCAGGGTGCTCTTGGTGCCGACGAGGTCGAGCCCGGCACTGATGCGCAGGTCCGAGCCCGTGACGGTGATGGCCTGCCCGGGCGAGCCGACGCCGAGGGGGCTCTTGCCGAGGATCTTGTTCACGTCGAGCACGGCACGTCGGATGTCCATCATGCGCTGCGTTCCCAGGCGGTACTGCGACAGACGCTGGAAGCTGCTCAGGCTCGTGGAGGCCCCCGGACCAGTGCCGGGTGCCAACAGGGGTGGGGCAAGGCCACCGATCCGCATCGAGCCGTCCTTGGCTGCGGTGTTTGGACACGGTTCCCCTGTCGGCCGGCGCGGCGGCCGCGCAAGCAGACGCGGCTTGCCGTCGCGCGGCTGTCACCGCCCCAAAACCGGAACGCCCCGGACCGGGTCCGGGGCGTTCCGCAGAGGGGTTCGTCAGGCGGTGACGTAGTCCTTGAGGTCTGCGAGCAACTGGGCCTTGCCCTTGGCGCCGACGATGCGCTGGACGGGCTCGCCGCCCTTGAACACCAGCATGGTGGGGATCGACATGATCCCGTACTGGCGGGCCGTGACGGGGTTCTCGTCCACGTTGAGCTTCATGACCTTGATCTCGTCATGCTCGGACGCGATCTCGTCGACGATCGGGCCGACCATGCGGCACGGGCCACACCACTCGGCCCAGAAGTCCACGAGGACGGGCTTGTCGGATTCGAGGACCTCGGAGGTCCACTTGTCGTCGGTGATGGGGGTGGCACCCATGGTGGGTCCTTTCGGGGGACGTGCAGTCAGGAAGTCTGTGTCAAGCAACGGTAGGCCAGGGGCTGGCATTCCATCCGAGCGGTCACTCGTGCTCGGCGAGGAACCGTTCGGCGTCGATGGCGGCCTTGCAACCACTGCCCGCGGCCGTCACGGCCTGGCGGTAGATGTGGTCCATGACGTCGCCGCAGGCGAAGACGCCCTCGACGTTGGTCTTCGAGGTCGGCTCCTGGACGACGAGGTAGCCCTCCTCGTCGGTGTCCAGCACGCCCTCGAACAGTTGCGTGTTCGGGATGTGCCCGATGCCCAGGAACATGCCGTCGCAGGCGAAGTCGGTGCGCTCGCCCGTCGAGGTGTTCCCCAGCACGACACCGGAGACGATGCCGTCGGAGCCCTTGACCTCGAGGACCTCGGCGTCCCAGACGAACTCGATCTTGTCGTTCTTGAAGGCGCGCTCCTGCATGATCTTGGAGGCACGCAGTTCGCTGCGCCGGTGCACGATCGTGACCTTGGAGGCGAACTTGGTCAGGAAGACGGCCTCCTCCATCGCGGTGTCGCCGCCACCGACGACGATGACGTGCTGGTCGCGGAAGAAGAATCCGTCACAGGTCGCGCAGGCGGAGACGCCCGAGCCCCAGAGTTCGTCCTCGCCCGGGACGTCCAGGCGGCGCGGCTTGGCGCCGGTGGAGACCAGCAGGGTGTTGGCCCAGACCGTCTCGCCGCCGGAGGCCACGACCTTGAACGGGCGGCTGGAGAGGTCCACCGACACGACGTCGTCGGTCAGGTAGGTCGTCCCGAAGCGCTCGGCCTGGGCACGCATGTCCTGGATCAGTTGCGCGCCGTGGATGCCCTGCGGGAAGCCGGGGTAGTTCTCGACCTCGGTCGTCAGGGTGAGCTGGCCACCGGTCGGGCCGCCGGCCACGACTCCCTCGATCACGAGGGGTTCGAGGTTGGCGCGCGCCGCGTAGGTGGCTGCGGTCAGCCCGGCGGGGCCGGAGCCGATGATGACCACGTCGCGCGTGGTGCCGTCGATCTCGCTGGTCATGGGTGCACTGCCTCAGGTCGTTCGTCTGGCGGTCAACGTTGCTGCCGCCGACTCCCATTCCACCACGCAGGTGCCGCGCGGCCACCGCCGAGAGGGAATGGCGTCGCGTTGGTGCGCGCCGGTGCGCAGGCCAAGGGCGGTCGGGGAGCGAATGTCGGCACGGTCCGGGGCGTTACCGTTGCCCGGTCCCCAGGAGTCCCCATGCCCGATCCCGTTGCCTGCCTGCGCCACCCGCAGAACCAGACGCGCCTGCGCTGCGCAACCTGCGAGGACCCGATCTGCCCGCAGTGCGCCGTGCAGACCCCGGTCGGGCAGAAATGCCCGACGGACGCGAAGCAGCCTCGCTCCGCACGTGCCCAGGGCACGCCGAAGCAACTGATCTGGGGCGTGGCCTACGGCTTCGGTGCGGCGGTCGTCCTCGCGGTGGTCCTGGTGCTGATCTTGCGAGGCACCGGCGGCTTCCTCGCAATCCTCGGGGCGTACTTCGCCGGCTACGGCGTCGGCGAGGCCGTGCGCAAGGGTGCGCAGGGCAATGCCAGCGACCGCTTCCGCTGGATCGCGATGGTCGCGTCCGGCGTGATGATGCTGGGCGTCTGGGTCGGCGGGTTCGGGGTCCTGCTGCCCGGCGGCCTCACGATCCTGAGCTACCCGGCCGCCGTCTACGGCGCGGCCCAACGGTTCCCCTGGCGCTGACCCCTGAGCCGGGCGCGGACGGCGCTGCCTGAACACTTCTGCCGACATCCCGGCAGGACGGTTCACGACGGCCGGCGAGGGTGAAGCTCAGCGCTGGGCGAAGTGCAGGACGTCGCACGTGCCGGGGTCGAGGACCCAGAACTCGAGGCGGCTGAACGAGCCGTCCGGGGCCGGGGCGCCCAGCACCACGATCAGGGCTTCGGCGCCCTCGAACGAGCCCAGGTCGGCGAACAGCGGCACGCGGTCCTCGTCGAGGATGACCGGGACGCAGGCCGCAACCGGGTTCACCGGCGTGAGGGCGGTGCCCGCGGCCGGGCTGCTGTCCGCGGCCTCGCCGTCCTCGGGGGCGTCGGCCGCGATGGAGGTGTTCGGGGCGCCCTGGCGCTCGGAGACACCGGAGGCGTTGGACAGGACGTCGAGGAAGGCGAACTGCGAGCCGGCCGGGTCACCGGCGGCGCGGTCACGAGCGGACAGGATCGACGGCTCGGTCGCCAGCAGGGCCAGCGTCTCGCGGTCGTAGGAGCCGCCTTCGGCGTAGACGGGCTCACCGGACGATGCCTCGTCCGCGGCCATCATGTCGGCGCCGCCCTCGGCGCCGTCGGCCATGGGAGCCATGGCCTCCATCTCGGCGCCGGAGGTTGTGGCGGCGTCGTCGCTGCTGCCGAACAGGCCCAGCGAACCGATGCCGACCACCGCGGCAGC
>CBDTZE010000230.1:0-4157 GCA_965364815.1 uncultured Nitriliruptoria bacterium
GGGGCGCGTTGGGGTGCCACAGGTCCGTGAGTTGGCGGCCGTACAGGCGAAGCCTGTGCTGCGTGACCGTCTCGACGACCGCGTGCACACCGCCCGGGAACTGGTCGAGGCCACACAGGCCCCGATCCTCGGGAACATCCCGCGCCCATCCCGGGCGGAGACCAAGTCCACGTTCACCATCCGCGCCCAGAACGAGGCATCCGCAGCTGCCGATGCCTATCGGTCCTTGGCGATCAACATCGCCACAGAGTTGCGCAATCGGTCCGCGCGGATGGCTGTGGTGGCATCGGCCGGGAACGGCGAGGGTGCCACCGAGGTCCTGCTCAACCTCGCCAGCACCCTGGGCCGCACCGGCAAGACCGTGATCGTCGCTTCTGCCAACCTCCGCGACGAGTCCCTGCGCGAGCGTCTGGGTCTGCACCCGGGCAAGGGCCTGACCGACGTGCTCGACAACGTCGCCAGCGTGCGCGAAATCCTCAACGACACCAGCCTCATGAACGTTCGCGCGGTCATGGCCGGCACCGTCCGCATCCCGGAACTGCTGGCGGCCGACAACCTCGAAGAGGCCCTCGACGACCTCGCCGCGATCTGCGACATCCTGCTGGTCGAGGCCGGCCCGATCGTGGACGCCTCCGAGTTCCTCGGCCCGGCACGAGCCGCTGGCAACGTCGTCCTGGTCGTCAGCCAGGCAGGCCTCGCTCGCAAGCCGCTGAACGCCTCGGTCCAGCGGATCCACCAGCTTGGTTCGAAGCTGCTGGGCACCGTCGTCCACGACGTCAGTGGTCAGCGGATCGCCCGAGAATTCTCGACCTGATGGCGACGGTCACCGTCGGCGTCCCGGTCTACAACGCGGGGAAGTGGGTCGAGGGTGCCCTGGCGGCCCTGCAGGCCCAGACGCATGACGACCTCGTGATCCACGTGGCGGACAACGGCTCGACCGACGACACCGGCGACCTCGTCCAGGCGATCGCCGCCGAGGACGAACGGGTCGTGTACGAACGCCACGCCACGAATCTCGGCGCCGTCGCGAACTTCAACCACGTCGCAGCCGCCGCACGGACCCCGTGGTTCAAGTGGGCAGCCGCAGACGACCTGCACCGACCGGCATTCGTCGAACGCTGCCTGGTGCCACTGCAGGCCGATCCGTCGCTGGTGCTCGCCCACCCACGGACCACGGCGATCGACGACCAGGGCCAACCGAAGACCTCGCACCTGATCCCCGGACCGGGCATGGACATCGTCGGGTACGAGGACCACACGAACATCGGTCCGGGCGGTGTCGATGAGCCCGATCCGATCGTCCGTTTCCGCAAGATGATGCGGGAGCTCTGGTACACGCCGCAGCTGTTCGGCGTCATGCGGACCTCGACCCTGCACGCGACGAAACTGCATCCCTTCCACTACATGGGTGACCACATCCTGTTGGCCGAACTGGTCCTGCACGGACCGTTCCACGAGGTCGACGAGACGCTGTTCCTGCATCGCCTGCACGACGAACAGACGTCGATGCAGGACACCGGCGCGGAGCGCGTCGCCGTCAACGCCAAGGACCGGGCCAAGCGCCCCAAGCAGCTCAAGGTGGCGTCGGCCTACCCCCGACGCCTGCGCCTGCACCTCGACGGGATCTCACGCGCCCCGTTGACGACCGGCCAGAAGATGCGCTGTCGCGGGGTCATCGCCGAGGTCGCCGCCGGGTGGGTCAAGGACCGCGCCCGCCGGTGAGCCATCAGGCTGGCTGCCCGGTCAGTGGCGCTTGGCGTGGACCTGGCGGGCGTCGGCCCAGGCCGACGCGATCGACTCACCGACACGGTCCCAGTGGTGACGCTGCAGGGCGTGCTCGCGAGCCGCCGTGCCCTTGCGGCCCAGCGCCTCGCGGTCGGCATCGGCCTCGGCCAGCGCGTCACGGATGCCGGCGACGATCGTCTCCCGGCTGGTCGGGTCGACCAGCCAGCCGGCGGTCGGGGGAACCATCTCGGCCGTCGCCCCGAGGTCGAGGCAGAGGATCGGCTTCGCGGCCAGCATGGCCTCGAGGATCGCCACGGGCGGGCCGTCTCGCAAGGTGGGCAGGCAGTAGAGGTGCGCGTCGGTGACGACCGCGTAGACGTCGTCACGCGTCGGCAGCATCCCAAGCAGCTCCACCCGATCGGCCACGCCGAGGCTCACGGCCTGCTCGCGCAGCTTGTCGGCCTCGGGGCCGTCACCGGTGATCCTCAGCCGTCCCATGCCGCCCGTCGCGATCCAGGCCGCGAAGCCCTCGACGAGCAGGTCGAAGGCCTTCCAGTGCACCAGCCGGCCGCCGGTCGTCAGGACCAGCTCACCGTCGGTGCGGGGCGTCGGCGTGGTTGCCAGCTCACCCTCGTCGACACCGATGTGCACGACGTCGCGGGCACGCTTCCGCGCCCGCCCACGGATGCCTTCGAGCCCCTCACGCGTGTAGACGAGGATCACGTCGGCACGTCGGCGGGTCAGGGCCACCAGCGGGTCGAGCGTGCGCATGAGCAGCTGGATCCCACGTCGGACGTCCTCGTAGGCCATCGCCCCGCTGTCGGTCGAGCGCAGCGCCTTGGGGGTCACGTGCGTGCTGCCCCCGATCGGGCCCCAGACGAACGGGATGTCGAGGGCCGCCAGGCCGCTGGGCATCCAGTCGATGACGAACGTGACGTGGTGCGCCAGGTCGAAAGGCGTCTTGCGATGCAGGGCGCGAGCGCGGATCGCGACCGCGATCTGCCAGAGGTAGTAGTAGGCCAGCATGCCGGCGTACCCGGTCCGCTTCTTGATCGCGCGCAGCGGCCCGGGCAGGTCGACCCAGTGGAAGGTCAGCCCGGGGATGGGCGACGCGGCCAGCTTGGCCTCGATGGGCTTGCGGTTGTTCGCGCGGGTGATGACGTGGACGTCGTGCCCCAGCGCCGCCGCCTGAACGGCCCAGTTCCAGCCGACACCCGGCTCCGAGCCACGGTCCGGCTCGCAGGCGTAGGCGGCCAGGACCACGCGCATCCGGTCAGGAGAGGCTGAGGAGGGGGAAGGCACGATGCGCGGCATCCAGGATCGAGGGCTTCGGTAGCGTAGGCCCGGCATCACTCCGGGAGCCGCTGCTGCACATCGTCCACTACTGCCAGCACGCCCTTTCCGGCGAGACCGGCTCAGCGAACTCGGCCCGCGGATGGGCCTGGGGCATGGCGCGCGCCGGCCACACGGTCGACCTGGTTGTCGACGAGGCACAGGTCGCGATGCCCGACGTCGACGACGTCCGCACCGTGGCAATCCCCCACGCCGGCAAGGGCCGGCTGCGCCGGGCCCGGCAGATCGGCCCCTCTTTCGACGGTGCGGATCTCGTCGTGCTGCACGGTGGGTGGCTGCCCGCCAACGTGCCGGCCGCTGCCGCGTGCCGCAAGCGTTCGATCCCCTACGTCGTCACCACCCACGGGGCGTACTTCCCGGAGATCCTCGAACGTGGCACCACATCGAAGAAGATCTTTGCGGCGCTCTTCGAACGCCGCCTGTTGCGCAATGCGGCCGGCGTCCACCTCCTCTTCGCGGACGAACGAGTCGGCCTCGACAGCCTCGGGATCGACGTGCACGTCATCGAGGCACCCAACGGCATGACGCCCCCGGAGGGGGTCCGTTGGGACGGGGGCAGCGGTGGCTACCTGCTCTGGCTCGGCCGCTTCGATGCCGTGCACAAGGGACTGACGCTGCTGGTCGATGCCGTCGCCCACCTCCCCGTCGAGGACCGCCCGGAGATCCGGCTGCACGGCCCCGACTGGCGCGGCCACAAGGACGAACTGCGCCAGCGGATCGCTGAGCGGGGCGTCGGTGAGCACGTCCTGGTCCTTGACCCGATCTACGGCGAGGGCAAGTGGGACCTGCTGGCCAAGGCACGCGGCTTCCTGCTGCCGTCGCGCAGCGAGGCCTCCCCCATGGCCGCCGCCGAGGCCGCCAGCCTCGGCCTCCCCGTCCTGATGACGCCCTTCCCCATGTCGCTGTTCATGGCGGAGCGCGGCGCGGCGAAGGTCGTCGACCGGACGCTGGACGACCTGGCCCAGGGCCTGCTCTGGTTCGCCACGCCGGAGGCCGCCACGGTCGGGGCGCGTGCCGCCGAGGTCGTACGCGAGGAACTCGACTGGCTGGTCGTGGCGCGTTCGTGGCTGGCGCAGGTC
>CBDTZE010000231.1:0-4129 GCA_965364815.1 uncultured Nitriliruptoria bacterium
CTGCACCATCTCGCGGCCGTACAGGCGATGCTCCGTCTGGCGGCGCAGGTCCAGCCCGAGTTCCTCGACGAACACGGGGACGCTGCGGTCGCGGTTGGGCGAGCCCACGACGACGTGATCGACCGCCGTCGCCCCGTTCGGATGCGCGGGTGCTGCGTCTTCGGACGCGGAGGTTGCGGCCGCGACCCACGTCGTGGGCAGGCCGTCGACCTGCTCGGGGCGCCCCGTGACGTCGTCGACCTCGAGCGTCCAGCCGGTGACACCCTCGCCCCGGCCGGTGCAGACCAGGCGGATGCCCCCGACGAGGAAACTGTCCTCGGCGTCCACCGTGAACCCGGCGTCGCGCCAGGCCGCCGGACCGTCACCGAGCTGGAGCTCGACCAGCCTCATGCCGCGCGACCCTCGGCAGCGTTGGCGGCCTGGAAGCGACGCCAGTTCGACATTCCCAGCCACCCGACGAAGAGCACGATGAACAGCGAGTTGACCGTCAGCGCCCACACCCCGACCGCGACCGCGATGATCAGGGACACCAGCGACGTCGTTCGGACGGGGCGCTTCGCCCCCGTGAGGCGCAGGATGGACTCGAAGGCCTGGCCGCCGTCCAGCGGGTGCATCGGCAGCAGGTTCGCGAGGCCCCAGACAAAGCTGATGAAGACCAAGTCCTGTTGCAGCACAAAGAGGAAGAGTTGGTCCGTGGGCCAGATCCCCTGGCGCGCGGCGAACCACACGACGCCGCCGAAGGCCATGCCCGTCAGGGGGCCAGCGAGGGAGACGATGAGGTTGCGGGCGACCGTCAGGCCGCCCCGGGCCGAGGTCAAGCCACCGAGGGCGTAGAGCGTCACGACCGGCTCACGTCCGAAGGCACGGAAGGTCAGCGCGTGGCCGAACTCGTGAACCAGCACGCCAAGGAGGATCGCGACGATCCAACTTGCGGCGCCCTGCCAACCGGTCGGGCCGCTGATCCGCTGGGCCGCGAACAGACCGACCAGCAGGAAGGTCGGATCGATCCGGACCGGGACGCCAAGCAGCCCGAACCGAAGTCCGGGCTGCTGGTGTGGTGCTTGGGCGGTCACGAGGTGGCTCGGCTCAGCTGTCGCCGTCGCCGTCCTCGTCGTCGTAGTACTCACGACCGAGGTGCGTGACGACGTCTTCGCCCATGATCCAGCGAAGCGTGTTCTTGAGCTTCGTCTTCTGGATGAAGAGGTCGTGCTCCGGGTAGAGGCCCGGGGCGACCTGCGGGGACTTGAAGTAGAACGACAGCCATTCCTGGATGCCCGACATGCCGGCGCGCTGCGCGAGGTCGAGGAACAGGACCAGGTCGAGGCAGAGCGGCGCGGCGAGGATCGAGTCCTTGCACAGGAAGTCGACCTTGATCTGCATCTTGTAGCCGAGCCAACCGAACAGGTCGATGTTGTCCCAGCCCTCCTTGTCGTCACCACGGGGCGGGTAGTAGTTGATCCGCACCTTGTGATAGAGGTCGCCGTAGAGCGTCGGGAACTTCTCCGGCTCCAGGAGCTGCTCCAGGACGCCGAGCTTGGAGACCTCCTTGGACTTGAAGTTCTCCGGGTCGTCCAGCACCTCGCCGTCCCGGTTGCCCAGGATGTTGGTCGAGAACCAGCCGTTCAGGCCCAGCATGCGGGTCTTGAACATCGGACCCAGGACCGTCTTGATCATGGTCTGGCCGGTCTTGAAGTCCTTGCCGCAGACCGGGACCTTGTGCTTGGCGACCAACTGCATCATCGCCGGGGTGTCCAGCGTCAGGTTCGGGGCGCCGTTGGCGAACGGAATGCCCTCGGTGATCGCCGCGTAGGCGTAGAGCATCGACGGGGCGACGGCCGGGTCGTCCGCGTCGATGGCGGCCTCGAGCGCCTCGATCGACAGGTGGATCGCGGAGGTCTCGATGTACTTCTCGGTCGACGCGGCCCAGAGCATCACCAGGCGGTCGCAGCCTTCGGACTCCTTGAACTCACGCATGTCGGCCTTGAGGGCCTCGATCTGCTCGCGCTTGGAACCGGTCTTGATGTGCTGCCCGTCGAGGTTCTTGACGTAGTCACGGTCGAACGCGGCCTGCACGGGCTGGATGCCGCGGAGGAACTCGCCGATCGGCTCGATGTCCTTGGCCTCGAGGACGCCGGCCTTCTGGGCGGAGACGTAGGCGTCGTCCGGGAACGGGTCCCAGCAACGGAACACCAGGTCGTCCAGCGGCGTCAGCGGGACGAAGTCCTTGATGAGCGGCGAGTTGTCGTCGGTGCGCTTGCCCAGGCGGATCGTGCCCATCTCGGCCAGCGAGCCGACGGGCTCACCCATGCCCTTGCGAGCGAGTTCGACGCCAGCGAGGAGCGTCGTCGTGACGGCGCCGAGGCCGACGATCAGGACACCGAGCTTGCCATTGGCAGGCGCGACGGATTCAGGGGAGCGAGACAAGAGCACGACCTCGATCGAGGAGTCGGAGTAGCCGAACGGTACTCGTGCTCGCAGCCCGAGGCTCAGACCGGCAGGCTTGGGCATTAGCGTGGAGGCGCGAAGGGATCCTCGATGCACGACAACGGCCAGGCTCCGGCCATCGTCATCGCGGGGCTGCGTCGCCGGTTCGGCGACATCGTGGCGGTCGACGGCATCAGCCTCGACGTGCGCGAGGGCGAAGTGCTGGGACTGCTGGGCCACAACGGGGCAGGCAAGACGACCCTCATCCGGCTGATCAACGGGCTGCTGCGCCCCGACGACGGGACGATCCGTGTCTTCGGACTGGACCCGATGGAGCACGGCGCCGAGGTCCGGGCGAGGGTCGGCGTCCTGACGACCTACCCCGCACTCGAGGAGTGGCTGACGCCCCTGGAGAACCTGCGCATTCACGCCGACGTCAACGGCATCCCCAGCGAGATCGCCGAACCCCGGATGCGGGACCTGCTGACCCGCTTCACGATCGACCCCTTGGACACCGCCCCCAGCCGCGGGCTCTCCGCAGGTCAGAAGCAACGCGTCGCGATGGCCCGCGCACTGGTCCACGACCCCGACCTGCTGCTGCTCGATGAGCCGACGGCCAACCTCGACCCCATCGCGGCGAAGGATGTCCGCGACGTGATCCGCCAACTGGCTCGTGAACGCGGCCGGACGGTCGTGATGTCGACGCACAACCTCGCCGAGGCCCAGGCGATCTGCGACCGCGTCGCGATCCTGCGCGAGGGGGCCCTGCTGGACGTGGGCACACCTGAGGAACTCTCGTCACGCGTGGAGGCATCTGCCGTGGTCGTGGTGCGCGTTGGCATCGACCAGGCCGTGGGAGCAGCCACGGCGCTCGGCGGAGACGGGCTGGATGCACGCCCCGACGGGAGCCGGGCCGTCGTGGTCCATGCGGTGCCGGGCCAGGTCCCCGATCTTGTCCGGACCCTGGTGGCTGCCGGCGTCGACGTCCACGCGGTCGAGGCCCGGGCCGGGCAACTCGAGGACGCCTACGTCGACCTGCATGCCGGACTTCCCGACCTCGAACCCGTACGGCGCAATGCGCCGAAGAAGGCCCGACGATGAACTGGCAGGCCGTGCGAGCACTGGTCCGCAAGGACCTCGCCAGCGTCCGTCGCAATGCGGGCGTGCGAATCCCCCTCATCGTCACGCCGATGATCATCCTGGTCTTCCTGCCGATCGTGCTGGTCCTCGGTGGCGGACTCATCGCCGCGGGCGGCGCGATTCCGGTCGACGAACTCGGGGCGGGTCTGTTGCAGGAGACGACCTCCGAGGCATCCATCGTCGCCGCGACCGGCCGGGCCTCGACCGAGGGCGGCTTCGCCGTGTTCGTGCTCGAGGTGTTCCTTGCCCCGCTCTACCTCCTGGTACCGCTGGTCGTCTCGACGGTCATCGCCGCCGACTCGTTCGCGGGAGAGCGCGAGCGGGGAACGTTGGAGGCGCTGCTGCACACGCCGACGACGGACCGCGAGCTGCTGACCGCGAAGTTCGTCGCTGCCTGGATCCCGGCGGTGGCGGTCGGCCTCGGGGGATTCGCCGTCTACTGCGTCGTGGCCAACGCCGTGGCCTGGCCGACGGTGGGGCGCATCTTCTTCCCGAACCAGACGTGGTTGCTGCTGGCGTTCTGGGTGACGCCGGCGATCGCCGCGCTGGGACTGGGGATCATGGT
>CBDTZE010000232.1:0-4118 GCA_965364815.1 uncultured Nitriliruptoria bacterium
GGAAGGCCTGGCGAGGGTCGGAGCCGGCAAGGATCGCCTCGAATCCGCAGGCCTGGAGTTCCACCAGTTGGTCAACCAGGCCTACCGCGACCGCGCCGCAGGAGACCCCGACCGTCACATCGTCGTCGATGCGACCTTGCCGGCCGAAGCGATCGCCGACCGAATCGGACGCGAGGTCCTCGACCTGATCGAGGAACACACCACCACGTTCGACCAGGTCGCCGAGCCCGTCGTCGACCCGGCCGCTCCGGAGGTCCCGGCATGACGACGGCACCCGCCAGCGCCACGGCCGCCTTCGACCTCTTCCGTCGGGCACAACCTGCCGCGGCCCAGGCCCTGCGTGACGCGGTCACCAGCGACAGCGTCGCCCACGCCTGGCTGTTGCTGGGGCCTCCGGGCAGTGGCCAGGACGAGGCCGCGAAGTACCTCGGGGCGGCGCTGAACTGCGAGGACGACCAAGCGCGAGTGACCGGGGAGCCCTGCGGCGTCTGCGGTCCGTGCATCCGCGTTCAGCACGGCACCCACACCGCCGTCCGTGACTTCTCACCCGAGGGCACCCAGCACCGCGTCGCCGATGTCCGCGAGGAATGGATCCCGACGGCGACCCGCTCGGCCATCGAAGGCCGCTTCAAGGTCCTGCGGATCGTCCACGCGGAACGGATCAACGAGAAGGCGCAGAACGCCTTCCTGAAGTTGTTGGAGGAGCCGCCGGCCTCGGTGGTCTGGATCCTGGACGCCGCCGACGACGGCGCGTTGCTGGACACGATCGTGTCGCGCTGCCGCCGACTGGACGTGACGCCGTGGTCGCAGGACCTGCTCCGCGAGCGGCTCGATCTCTGGACCCAACAGGGCAATGGCGACCCGGGCATGGGGTCCGGCGCCGAGTCGCCCCTGCCGCCGCTGCCCGAGGGGCGCGTGTCCAAGAAGATCCTCGCCCTGCACGAGGCCGAGGCCTCACGACACCTGGGCGCCCCAGGCGCCACCGAAGCGACCGCACTGGTCCGGCTGTCCAAGGGCTCGCCGGAGCACCTGCGCCAACTGGCGACCTGCGATGGCCGCCAACTGCGCCGCGCCACGACCACGATGGTCGAACGCATCCAGGCTGCCGGGACCAAGGCCGCCGGAGGCATGGCGTCCTCGTTGGTCAACGAGGTGCTGGCCGCCGGGGCGCAGGGGCGTGACCGTGTCGCCAACAAGGCCACCGCCGAGTTGCTGGACATCGGCCAGTCGCTGGGCGTCCTGGACGACGACGGCAAGAAGATCCGCGGCCGCGACTACCCGCCCGGCTTCCTCACCCGCCAGAAGAAGCGGGACGAACGCGCCGAGCGCGACGCGATGACGGCCACTCACCGGCGCTTCCTCGACCTGCTGTCGTCCTACCTGCAGGACCTGCTGGCCGTGGCCAAGGGCGCCGGCGAGGCCGCGGTCCGCAACGTCGACCGGATGGGTCCGCTGCAGCTCGAGTCCCAGCGCATCGACCTCGTCGGACTGGTCCGCGCGATGGAGGCCGTCGAGCACGCGCACCTGGCCTTGGACCTCAACGGTGACCCGAAGCTCCAGTTGGAGCGCGTCGTCGTCCGGGTCGTCCTCGCCTGCGCGATGGTCTGACCGACTTCGGTCAGGCCTTGGGCGGTGGGCTGCCGGTGAGTTCCTCGATCATCGCCTGCATGGCCTCGGCCATGGTGTGTATGCCCGACATCGGGCGGATCATGACGGCGAAGTCGACGATCTTGCCGTCGTCGCCCAGGCGGATGAAGTCGGTGCCGTGGATCTCGCGGCCGTTGACCGTCGCGCGGAAGACCAGGGCGGCACCGAGCTCGTCGACCAGGACACGTTCGTACCGGAGCGTCCCGTCGAAGACCTTGCCCGCCGCGGTCAGCAGCAGGCTGGTCATCATTCGGCCCTCGTAGGGCTTGAAGACGACGGGCGAGGTGAAGGTGACGTCCTCGGCCAGCAGAGCAAGGGCCCCGTCGAAGTCGTCTGCCTCGACGGCGGTCTTGAACGCACGGATCGTGGGGTGTGCCGCGGCAAGAGAGGCGGCGAGGTCGTCAGCCACAGCACCCTCCACCGCAGCAACCGCCTCCGCTGGACGGGGCGGGCGAGCCACCGGCCATCGGCAGTGATCCGCCGACGGACGTGGACACGGACGTCCGCTTCGCGATCCGGCTGATCAACCGGGCCGTGTCGGTCGAGCCGCACTCGCAACTGCAGGCGTCGTCGGCCTGGGCCATCGACCGCATGCGGTCGAAGGTGGCGCCGCAGGCCCGGCATCGGAAGTCGTAGAGAGGCATGGTCGGAGCCTACGGGCCCGTACCTCCGCCGCGGAGGCCCGTCCGTCCGGGGCAGTGTGTCGAGGTCGCGCGCCTTTGAGGCTGGTTCCGAGCCCGGGCTACCCTCCCGCGCCGACGCCCCGAGTCACCACTCACGGGCGTCACTTGCTGGAGTAGCTCAGTTGGTAGAGCAGCCGCCTCGTAAGCGGCAGGTCAGGAGTTCAAATCTCCTCTCCAGCTCCGCCTGGAGGTTCTGACGGTCCGGCCAGCTCAAGAAGAGCCGGGCCGTCGGAACCCCGCGGAGACGTGGTGGCGGGTCTTGTCGACCCTCCTGCGCCCGCTTCCGGCGCGCTTGCGGGGTTCCGGCGCGGCCGCGACCCGGTCCTGGAACCTCCCCGGAATGCCGAAGGGATGGAGAACACCGCATCCCTGGCCGAGCGTCGAGCGACCCGAGGGTCCCACGTCCGGCTCCGCAGCGCCCGGCAGCCAGCCCCGGTCCGCCAACCGCGGACATCGACGGTCGGCCTTGGTGACCTGATCCCGCTGGGCAACTCCGACGCGGCCGCGCGAGCGACCGACGGACCGAAGGTGCAGCAACGCCACCGCATTTGCCTGCCGAGCACGCTCCAACAGCTCGGCTGGAGACAGGGCGACACGCTGCGCATCAGTGTCGTTGAGGGCACCGCAGTGATCGCCAATGGCGGCCGCGGCCGCGCCGCACAGGTCAACGTCGGCAACAGGATCTACCTGCCCGCCGGTGTCGTCAACGCCATGGGCGCGACCGTGGGTGACACTCTCGCCGCGTACCTACCAGCTCGAGCCCCTCGTCCGTGCCCTCGACATGTCCCGGGCGCTCTTGCTCATCGCTGACGACGTCGGCCTGGGCAAGACCATCGAGGCCGGGCTCATCCTGCAGGAGTTCATCCTGCGCCACCGGGTCCGCAACGCCCTGATCGTCTGCCCTGCCGGACTGGTCGAGAAGTGGCAGCTTGAGATGCGCGAACGCTTCGGTGTGGAGTTGCCGACTACCGTGCCCTGACCTTGCCGACAGACGATGAGGGACGTCCGCGTCGTTGGTGAGCCTCAAGTGTCGCGTCAGCATCTCTGCGACGTGCTCGCAACTGCGAGAACGAGACTGCCGTCAATCGAAAGGCCCACAAGTGCGGGTGGACGTTCGTCGCGACGATCTACTTCGTGGGAGGTTTCCTCCTGTATGTGTTGTCACGGGGCGTCGTGCTGATGGGCTGTTCGTGATCCGTTGGAGCGCTCATCGGGGCCCCCAGTCGCGATTGGTTGAGTTGCTGATCGGTCTCCCGGGTTTTGGTCTCCTGACCGCCAGCACACCCAGGGAGCTTGAGGCGCAGGTTCCATTGGCGTCGGGCGTCGTTGAGCGTTGGGCTCGCCGTCGCACCCTTGCCCCACTGGTGGCGATGCTGGCGACGGCCCCGTCATTTCTGGCGTTCGCGAGTTTCGCCAAAGGGGACTGGCCGCAAGGACCGTTGGCCGCCGTCGTGATCTTCGGGGGCTTCGGCCTGGCATTGCTTGCAGGCGTTGATGCCGCTCGGGGGCCCTTCGACATATATCCGACGAGTGACGAGGTAGCTGTACTGACGAAGGCACATCCCGAGTTTGTCAGGGCCTACCGCGCTGCTGGTGCCTCTGGAGTTGACGGGATGGCCCCGACTTCGGGTGACGGCTCGGGCTGACGGGTATGCCTCCCACCTCATCGTGGGCGATGGCGACGCCCCGTCCCCGTGACGGGGCGTCCTGGGTTTTCGGCTTGGGCCGTCTCGTCGGCGCGGGGGCGGGCATTCTGACCGTGCCACAGATGGCTTCGGCGGCAGGGAT
>CBDTZE010000233.1:0-4103 GCA_965364815.1 uncultured Nitriliruptoria bacterium
CGCAGCGGCACGGCGGCCGCGGCGTGGATCAACGAGGCCCGCAGGCTGGCGGCCAACAACGGGTCGGCCAGGGCGCGGCGCACGTTGGCCAGGCCGGTGAACTGGGCCGGGGCCAGCCCCGTGTCGTTGGTGAACGCGAAGGCGAGGTTGAGCACCGCGGGGATCGCCACCAGCAGGACCACGCCGGCGACGAACGGGGCCAGCAGCCAAGGTGGTCCACTGGTCCATTTTGACCAGGTGGCTGGCCGAAGAGGCATGGTGGACCCCTTGGTGCTTGCTGGCTGCAAACTCACGGGTTGCCCAAGCGCAGCGCGGCAAGCCGCTCGACGGCCACCTCGCGGGTGATCCTGCCGAAGTACAGGGCTTCAAGGATGTCGTCGGCCTGGTTCTCCACCGCATTCCAGTCAGCGGTCGAGGGGGTGGCGCGGACGATCTCGGCGTTGTCGAGGAAGACCCGGGCATGGGCCGGCGGCACGTCGGTCCGCAGGAAGGCGTCGGACTCGGCCACCGGGCGATTGGACGGGACGGTGCGGCCGGACTCGGCCAGGATCGTCGCCCCGACCTCGCCCAGTGCGAACTCGACGAACTGCCACGCGTCCGTGGTCTTGCCCTGGGCGGACAGGCAGAAGGCGTCCGAGTGCAGCATCGTCACGGGTTGCCCGCCCGGCGCGATCGGGAACGGGGCGACGTCCCAGTCGAAGGACGTGACCTCCCGGAAGGTCGGGACCTCGCGGCGGCTGGACCAGTACATCGCCAGGTCCCCGTCGAGGAAGCGGGACTCGCTGTCGCGTGCCTGCTCGTCGAGGTCGCCTGGGGCGATCCCTGTCGTCGGCAGGGAGGTGAGGAAGTCCAGCGCCTCAATGGCCTCGGGGGTGTCGAGGGTGAGTCGGGTCGGGCTGGTCGAGTCGTCGACGACCTCGCCACCGTTGGACCAGACCAACGGGGCCAGGCGGATCAACGAGGGTGAGGTGCCGATCCCGAACGATGCGGTGCCGTTGCCGTCGGGGTCCAGGCCCGTCGTTGCCTGCGCGGCGGCCGTGAAGTCGTCCCAGTCCCAGTTGGACGTCGGCAGGTCGACCCCGGCCGCCTCGAACAGGTCGAGGTTGACGTAGGTCACCAGGCTGGAGACGTTCTGGGGCATGCAGGTCAGCTCGGTCCCGCCGAACCGGAAGGCATCAAGCGGGGCTTGGTAGAACTCATCGAGGTCGAAGGCGTCCGAGGCGTCCAGGAACTGCTGCACCGGGGCCAGGACGCCCTGCTCGGCATAAAGCCCGTACTTGCGGAAGTTGATGAGGAACAGGTCCGGCGGCGTGCCCGCGGCGAAGGCTGAGGTCAGTCGCGCCAGCAGGTCGTCCTGCTTCGCCACGACCTGGAGTTCGACGGTCAGGTCCGGGTGTTCCCCGTGGAACGCGTCGGCGACCCGCTGATAGGCCGCCTGCTCCTCGGGACCCCCGAAGAGCACGAGGCGGATCGTGGTCGGCGCGTCGGGGTCGTCGTTGGCCGGGGCGCCTCCGGAGCACGCCGTGAGCGCGAGGGCCGCTGCGGCGAGGCCAGCGGCGAGTCGTGTCTTCGCGTGGTGGATCACGATGACGTCCATTTGGTGAGATCAAGGAACCGGCGCTGGCCCCAGGCCAACACCAGCACGGGCGGGATCGCGACGATCGCGGCGCCGGCCAACAGGAGGGGGAAGTCGGTGGGGTTGAGTTGCTGCAGCAGGCTCAGGCCCAGCGGCAGGGTCGTGAGGCCCGGGTCGCTGACGTAGAGCAGGGGGTCGAGGAAGTTGCCCCAGTGGTGGGCGAACGCCAAGGTCCCGACCGCGGCCGTTGCCGCCTTGGCGCCGGGGAGCCCGATGGACCACCACATCCGCCAGGGTCCCGCCCCGTCGATGACGGCGGCGTCCAGCACCTCGTCACTGACGTGCGTGAAGGCCCAGGCGTAGACCAGGACGTAGAAGGGGGTCGTGGCGAGCAGGGCCGGCGCAATCAGCGCCCCGAGCGTGTCGGCCAGCCCGATCGCCCCGTAGACCTCCAGCCGGGTGGCCCACACGGCGCTTCCGGGGACCAGCAGGGCGAGGACGACACCGCCCAGTGCCCAGCGTTGCAGCCTCGGCCGCAGCAGTCGGATCCCGAACCCGGCCAGCGAGGCGACCAGGATCGTCAACGGCACGGCCAGCAGCACGACGATCGCTGAGTTGCGGGCGTACAGCCCGATCGGGAGCAGGTCGAAGACGGCTTGCCAGCTTGCCAGCGATGGCTCGGCCGGGAGCAGTTCGAGCCCGCCCGGCGGTGGCACGCCCCGACCACGCAACGATCCGGCGAGGATCAGAACCAACGGCAGCGCCCACGCCGCGGCCGCGACCAGCGCCGCGTTGCGCCCCACCCTCGACCACGTCCGTTCCATGGCGCGAGCCTACGAGCCACAGCCCCGCCGTTGTGTGCAGCGTGGGCTCCCCATACGGGGTTGAGGCTGCACACAACGAACGCCCCGCCGTTGTGTGCAGCCTGGTCTCCCCATTCGGGGGCGAGGCTGCACACAACCGGCGGGGCGGCGAGGTGGTGGTGGCCGTCAGGCGGCCAGGTGGGGGTGAGCCTTCACCAGTGGACGCCCTTGAGGAGGTGGGCGAAGGCGAGGCCCTCGGCGTCGGCCTTCTGCTTCTTCTCGCCCTTGCCCTTGGCGGCCGAGCTGTCCGGGAACAGCTTGTAGGCGGTGTGCAGGAGCTGGTCCATGACCTTCGGGGCGATCGCGTAGACGATCTGGCCGAAGTTGCCGACGCCGGTTGCGACCTTCTTGGGCATGGTGCGCATCGCGTCGGTGATCATCAGCGAGGCTTCCTCGGGCGAGATCGCCGGGAAGTTCGCGTAGATGCCGGTCGGGGCGATCATCTTGGTGCGCACCAGCGGCATGTAGACGGTCGTGAAGTGGATGCCGTCGTCGATGACCTCGGAGCCGATGACGCGGGTGAAGGCATCAAGCGCGGCCTTCGAGGCCACATAGGCACTGAAGCGAGGTGCACCGGTCTGCACGCCGATGGAGCTGACGTTGATGACGTGCCCGCGCTGGCGCTCGACCATCGACGGCATGAGGCGGATGATCATCCGGATCGCGCCGAAGTAGTTCAGCTGCATCGTGCGTTCGAAGTCGTGGAACCGGTCGTAGCTCAGCTTGATGGAACGGCGGATGGAACGGCCGGCGTTGTTGACCAGGATGTCGACGCCGCCATGTTGCTCGACGACCTCGGCGACCATGCGGTCGATGTCCTCGAGGTCGCTGATGTCGCAGGGGTGGACGTGGGCGATGCCGCCTTCGGCGACGATCCGGTCGCGGACGAGTTCCAACTTCTCCCGCGTACGGGACACCAGCAGCACGTGGGCGCCTGCGGCGGCGGCGTCCAGCGCGACCTGCTCACCAATGCCGTCCGAGGAGCCGGTGACCAGGACGATCTTGCCCTCGATGGCGCCACGCAGCGAGTGGTCCTTGAACAGGTCCTCGTCGAGGTGGCGCTCCCAGTAGTCCCAGAGCTTCCAGGCGTAGTCGGCGAGGTCCGGCACCTCGATGCCGGAGCCCTCCAACGCCTCCTGGGTGTTGTCCGAGCGGTACTTGGTCTTCCAGTTGACGTACTTGAAGGACTCCTCGGGGATGCCGAGGTCACCGAGGACGGCGTCCTTGGCGTTCTGCACGGGAGCCAACGAGCCGAGGATCTTCTTCGCCGGCTTCGGGATCAGGCCGAAGGCCCGGTAGTCGAGGCGCATCGTGAACGTCGGCGCGTGGGCTGCGTCCGCGAAGAAGTTCATGATCTCACCCGCGGAGTGCGGGTTGGGGTCGACGAGGTGGAAGACCTTCTTGTCCCACTTCTTGTCCTCGAGGTGGGCGATGTGGTCCATGGCCTTGGCGATGAAGTCCACGGGGACGACGTTGATCTTGCGGCCCTCGAGCCCGATCATCGGGAACCACTGCGGCAGCATCGTGCGCAGCTTCTGGATCATCTTGAAGAAGTAGTACGGCCCGTCGACCTTGTCGATCTCACCGGTCTCCGAGTCACCGACGACGATGCCGGGGCGGTAGACGCGCCAAGTGACCTTGCATTCCTCGCGGGCGATGACCTC
>CBDTZE010000234.1:0-4088 GCA_965364815.1 uncultured Nitriliruptoria bacterium
CACACGATGGCTGCGCCGGCAACGAACTCGTAGACGCGAAATGGCATCAGGTAGAAGGCACCGGCGGCATCCACGCCGGTGAACCACCAGGTGAGCGCCAGCGAGGCGACGCCGATCCCCAGCAACGGGACGATCGCCCCGCGGCCACGCCACGCCAGCAGGCCGATCAGGAGCAGCGGCCACAGCAGATAGAACTGCTCCTCAACCGCCAGCGACCAGGTGTGCAGCAACGGCTTCGACGTGGCGGCGGCATCCCAGTAGCCAGCCTCCGACCAGAACAGCACGTTCGAGGCACTGAACGCCGCGGCGACCCCTGACCTGGCCAGCCGGACCACGTCCGCCGGCTCGAGGAGCACGACCCCGGCGGCGAGTGTGGCCAGCAGTGTGGTGGCCGCGGCAGGCAAGAGCCGCCGGGCGCGCCGGGCATAGAAGTGGCCGAACGTGAAGTCGCCGGCCTCGCGGGAGGCGACGACCCGCTGGGTGATCAGGAATCCGGAGATGACGAAGAAGACGTCAACCCCGACGAACCCGCCGTCGAAACCCGGGGCGCCCGCGTGGAACAGCACGACGGCCAGGACGGCCACCGCTCGGAGGCCGTCGATGTCCGGGCGGAACGCAAGGTTGGGCGCCACCCGCTGCGAGGCGGATGCCTTCGAGCCGTCGATCATGCGTCCCCTGTGTCCCCAGCCGCATCGCGATCGTAGGTCAGCTCCCGGCGATCTACGGTCGGCCGGGAGGAAGGGTGGGCCATGCCAGCGGCACGCAAGAAGGCGGCGACGCGCAAGCGGGCGAGTCCGAAGCGCAAGCCCGCCCCCGCCCCGATCGCGGCGCCCGACGGGCAGACGCTCCACGTCCTCGAGGTGCCGTATCCCGACCGCGCGGCTTCCACGACGGCCGGGGCGAAGTGGGATCCGGTCAGGCGCGCGCACGTCTTCGTCGGCAACGAACTGCCCGGGGCGCTGCAGCGGTACGCGCCCAAGCGGTGGTCGTGGGCCGCGTACCTGCACGACCAGACCAACGGCGTGGTTCCTGGCGCCGTGGCCGGTGACGGCACGCTGGTTCCTCGGCCACACCAGGTCGAGGCCATCGACGCCATCGCCGCCGCCCACAAGACCGGGCGCCCCGGGTTCGTCCTGGCTGACAAGGTCGGGCTGGGCAAGACCCTCTCTGCGGTTGCCGGAGTCCAGCAGGCGGCGGCGACCGGGCCGACCCCGATCGAGACCGTCCTGGTCGTCGCCCCGTTGTCGGTGCTGGCCGGCTGGCGATCGACGCTGGAGCGGTACGGCGACGGCGGGCTTCGGTGGGTCCTCATCAACTACGAGTCCCTGAAGAAGCTGCTGGAAAAGCCGGCCGCCGCCCTGAGCGCGAAGAAGACCAAGACGAAGAACCGTCATCACGCACGCGACGGCAAGCCGCTCGCCGCCTTCGACGTCATCGTCTGGGACGAGTCGCATCGCCTCAAGCGCCACGACTCGCAGACCACGGCCGCAGCACGGCGCCTTGCGCAGAGCGACCCGCGACGCGGGGATCGGGCCGCGTTCCAGGTCTGGATGTCGGCGACCCTCGGCTCCAACCCGCTGGAGGTCTCCTACCTCGCCCCGATGCTGAGCTTCCGGACCGGCAAGGAGGTCACGGACCTCAAGGCCTTCGGGACGTGGTGCGACGAGCAAGGCCTGGGCGTGACGCGCGGCGAGTTCGGCAACTGGGACTACGACCCCACGCCCCAGGCGGTCCAGAAGGTGCAGTCACTCCTGTTCGGCGATGAGCCACCCGTTGGCCTGCGCCGCGTGCCCGAGGACCTCGACGGCTGGCCCGAACTCCAGCGCTTCCTGCTGCCACTCGAACTCGACGAGACGGCCATGAGCCTCTACCGGGGCTACTGGACGGAGTTCCGGGCCGCGATGGGGTTGGCGCACCGAGGCAACGACCCCACGTCCGCACTGGCGGCCATGACCAGGCTGCGCCAACAGGCGTCGCTGCTGCGCGCCCCGATCATCGCGAAGTTCTGCCTCGACCTGACGGCGTCGGGCATCCAGCCCGTCGTGTCCGTGAAGTGGCTGGAGACCCTCGCAGCGATCGAGGAGGCCATCGGCAGCAAGGCCCAGGTCTCCCGGATCAGCGGACAACTCACCGCCGACGAGCGCGAGCTTGACCGCCAGAAGTTCCAGGCCGCGACGGACAAGGCCGTGATGCTCTTCACCCCGGTCGAGGGCATCAACCTCCATGCCACCGAGCAGCACGCCAACGGGGTGCAGCGCGTGACCGTCATCGCCGACCCCCGGTGGTCGCCCATCCAGAGCGCCCAGGCCGAGGGCCGCGCCCACCGCGACGGCGAACGCGCCGACGCCTATTACTGCTTCGCCGCGGACACGATCGAGGAACGGATCGTCGCCACACTGATCGACCGACTCGGCAAGATGTCCGCGATGCACGGCGACGCGGAAGAGTCCGAGTTCAAGGCACTCGCCGCCACGCTCATGGACACCGACACGCCCTGGGCCTGACGCAGCAACACAAGGGACGGACATGACCAGGACAGCGATCATCGGGGCGCTCGTCGCGGGCGCCCTTGCCGCCTGCAACCCGGTGACCGGGCCGGGCCCGGCGCAGGGGGAGCGCCGGGGGCCGATCGAGCTCGGTGGGGTCTACGGGGCGTCGGTCGACGACACCGGGCTCCGTCTGTCCGTCGAGGTGCCTTCCTGCAACGGAGATCCGGTCATCGCCGAGTTCCGCCAAGAGCCCGACGCCGTTCGGATCCAGATCGTGACCACGGAACAACTCGGCGAGGGGGACGCCTGCGCCGACAGCATCACGCTCACCCTCGACGCCCCGCTCGGCGACCGCCAAGTGATCGACCTCACCTCCGGCGACGTCCTGGAGGTTGCTGTGCGGCCCTGAGAGCTGTGCTAGAAATCGGTGTTGGCACTTCCTGCCACCCACCTGATCGGACTTCCCATGCGACGCTCTCGAGCGACCAGGACCCTTGCGTTCCTCGCCTCCGTGGCCATGCTCGCGGGCGCAGCGACGGCCTGTGAGTCAGGCGGCGAGGTGGCTGACGTCACTCCGGTCGGATCGGACGACGGCGCCGAAGGGACGATGGACGACGTCGCCGCGACCTCGGAGGCCTCCGAGGACGCGCCCGTCGAGATCTCCGAGGCTGAGTACACCAAGGACGACATCGGAACCGGCTGGGTCACCTACGACGGAGTCCGGGATGGCGGTTATCGGGGCGACTGCGACATCGACCGCCAGAACGGCAGCGAGGATGTCGGGGACCTCGCGACGCCAGGGCTGACCGTGCTCGTTGGCGTCTCCAACGAGTCGGCAGAAGCGCCCTCACGGCTGGGCAACTACAAGATCATCATCGACCCGACGGCCTTCAACACGACCGACGAGGACGGCGCGGCCAACGGCGAACAGCCGACCCGAGGGTCGATCTCCAGCATCGCCTACGGGAGCGAGTTCTCGCCCAAGAGCCAGAGTTCCGTGATCGCCCTCGTGATCTTCACCGGGGAGACCGAAGATGGCGTTCCCGTGGTGGCCGAGCTCGTCTGTGGGATCCAGAACAAGTTCTGAGTCGTCTGAACCGTCCGGGTCGCGCCCCGGGGCGTGCGCCCTGACGGCTGGATGCGGCGCCCATGTCCGAGTTGCCGCCACGCAGGGTGGTCGGACGGGCGCCCTTGGTCCACATCGTGGCCACAGGGCGCCACGCGAGGCGCAGTTGTGCAAAGGCACAAGCAGCTCTCGTTACGGTTCACAGCGGCCGTGACCCACCAGTCAGGACCACCCGCACCCCGGTCGCCGGCGTCCCAGCGCCCCCGCCCCCCCGTGAGATCCTCCATGCCCCAGGCAAACCTCGGTGCCCTCGCGCACCCGAGCTTCCTGCAGCGCGTCCTCGTCAGCCTGCTGGCTGCCGTGCTGGTCTTCGCCGTCGCCGTCCCGGCCCAGGCCGCCCGCGAACGCACCGACCTGGAGTGGGTCGCTGAGCAGTTGCTGCTTGACCTCCACAACGACGCCCGCACGCAGCGGGGAGTAGCCCCGCTGGCCGAGTACCGGGACGTGCGCGACGTCGCGCGCTCCTGGGCCGA
>CBDTZE010000235.1:0-4081 GCA_965364815.1 uncultured Nitriliruptoria bacterium
CGGTCCCGCTTCCGCGGCGGCGGCGGCGGCTGCGGCCTCTGCTGCGGCCGGGTCCTCGACGGCCGCCGGCTTGGCGAACAGCAGGAAGTAGGCGGCGACCACGGCCACGCCGACGAAGAGGCCCACCAGGAGCATCTTCTTGGAGTTGCCGCCGGCGTCCGCGCCAGCGTCGGTCTTCTCGATGGTTGCGGTCTCGGCCATGGTCACTGACCTCCTGCGAGGATGACGATCTCGACGCGACGGTTCTTCGCGCGGTTGACGGGGGTGTCGTTGAGGGCGATGGGCTGGAACTCGCCGTAGCCAGTGGCGCTCATGCGAGCGGGGTCCACCTCGTGGGCGCCGACGAACTGGTTGACGATCGCGATCGCTCGGTCCGTCGACAGGTGCCAGTTCGTGTAGTTGGCCCGTTGCAGCGGCGTGTCGTCGGTGTGGCCCTCGACGCGGATCTCGTTTGCGAAGGCGCTCACGACCGGCGCGATGCGGCCGATGACCTGCTGGCCAGCCTGCTTCATGATGGCCGATCCGGAGTCGAACAGGATGTCGTCGGCGGCGATGGACACCACCAGGCCACGTGTCGTGAGCTCATAGATCGCGGCGTCGGCGAAGCCCTGCGCAGCCAACTCGGCCTGGATGGCGTCACGCACCTCGGCCAACTGCGACGCGTCGAGGAAGGGGACGCCCTGGGCGTTCTCCGACTGGACGGGTGGCAGGTCGGAGGTCGGCGCGGACTGTGCGAGCGGATCGGCCATGGCGGCCATCAAACCCGCGAACGGGTCGGTCACCGTGTTGTCCCGGGGACCACTGGCCAGCCCGGGGCTGCCCGTGGTGGCCTCCCCGACCAGGCCTGCACCCGCGGCGAGGATGTTGTCCTTGCCGGCGTTCGCGCCGATGGCGTCGTTCCCGAAGGGCTCGGCGAACCCGGCCACCAGGCTGTCGAACTTGACCTGGTCCACCTGGCTCATCGCGTAGAGCATCATGAAGAAGGCCATGAGCAGGGTGATCGCGTCGGCGTACGTCGTCAGCCACGCCTCTCCCCCGCCTTCTCCCTCTTCGAGGCGTCCAGGACCGTGCCGGTCCTTTCCGCGTGCTTTTCCGCGTGCCATGTCAGGCCGCCTCGCCGAGGCGGCTCTTGTAACCGACACGCTCAGCGGGCGCGAGGTAGGTCTCGAGGCGCTCGACCAGCATGCGCGGGGAGGCCCCCGCCTGCACGGTCAGGATGCCGTCGACCATCATGTCCCGAGAGGACAGCTCGGCCTGGTTCAGGGACTTGAGCTTGGCCGCGACCGGCCCGAAGAAGAAGTTGGAGAACAGCACGCCATAGAGCGTGGTCAGCAGGGCGAGGGACATGCCGATGCCCAGCTGCTCCGGGTCCGAGAGGTTCGTGAGCATGTTGATCAGGCCGACGACCGTGCCGATCATGCCCATCGACGGGGCCTTGGCGGCCGCTTCCTCGAAGAACCCGACCATGCCCTTGTGTCGCTCGGCCATCGCCGCCATGTCGATCTCGAGGATCTCCTGGATCTGTTCGGCATCCACGCCGTCGACGATCAACTGCACGCCCGTCTTGATGAAGGGGTCCTCAATCTCCTCAAGCTTGCCCTCGAGCGCGAGCACACCCTCCTTGCGGGCGGTGTCCGACAGACCGGCCAGCATCGTGACCGACGCGCCGGGGTCGGGCGGGGCGCCCGTGTAGGCCTTGATCATCGCCTTGGGGACGCGGCTGACGTCCGCCATGTCGAAGCCGGTCATCGTCACGCCGATGGTGCCGAAGAGCACCAGGACGAGCGACGAGGGACCCATCAAGGCCCCGAAGGAGTTGCCGTCCATGACCGTCGACACGACGATGGACAGCAGTGCGAGAACGAGCCCGCCTCCGATGGTTGCCATGGTCAGTCCTCGCGTTGGTGCAGGCGCACGACGTTGTCAACGCCGGAGGTCCGGAGCTGTTCAGCAGCCACCAGGATCGAGGCGCGGTACGTGCGGATGCGATCCACGACGTCCTCGGGCGAGTCCGAGAGCATGATGCGCCGGCCATCGGCCAGCGTGACCACCGTGTCCGGCGTCGCTTCGATCGACTCGATGAGATCGGCATTCAGGAAGAGCGGCTCGCCCTTGAGCTTGTGCACGAGCACCATGGCCGCCTCCTTCCGTGGATTGACCGTCTCACCCGGCCCTGTCGGCGGCCGGACGGCCCGGATAAGGACGATCCTCATTCGGCCGGCCCCTCGGACCGGCCACCGCGGGCCAGGTGGACCGAAGGACGTGGCCCCGACGGTCGTAACGTCGCGCGGCGAACCTCCCCAAATCGGACGCGTCATCGCCTCGATGCACCCGGCACCTCCCCCGACTCGCGCCCCCGGGTTGAAGGCGCGCATCGTCGTGGCCGCGGCGAGCAACGAACGGACCGCCGGCCTGCCTCGTGACTTCTGGTTGCTGGTGCTCGGCACCTTTGTCAACCGGGCCGGGACGTTCGTCGTGCCGTTCCTCGCGCTGTACGTCACCGGTGGCCGCGGTCACTCGGCCGCAACGGCGGGGGCGGTCCTGTTGGCCTACGGCGTCGGCGGCCTGCCGTCCCAGCCCGTGGGCGGGATCCTCGCCGACACCATCGGCCGAGTCAGGACAGCGTCGCTCGCCCTGTTCGCCAGTTCCGTCATGCTCCTGCTGCTGGCGGCGGCGCGCTCCCCGCTTCAACTGATGCTCGCCGCCGGCGCCTTGGGCCTGGTCAGTGACATGTTCCGGCCGGCAACCTCGGCGCTCATCGCGGACATCGTCCCGGCGAGGGACCGCGCCAGGGCCTTCGGGTTGCAGTTCTGGGCCGTCAACCTGGGCTTCGCGGGTGCGGCCGTCGCGGGCGGTTTCCTGGCCGAGATCGGCTGGACGTGGCTGTTCGTGGGCGACGCGATCACCACGGGCGTCTACGGCGTGATCCTGCTGCGTTTCGTCACGGAGCCACCTCGCGTCGAGACCGCGGAGACACCCGGCCTGCGCGGTGGCCTCGGGATCATCGGTCGCGACCGCCTCTTTCTCGGCTTCCTGCTGGTCGCCCTCACCTACGCGCTGATGTACAGCCAGGTGATGTCGACGCTGTCGGTCGAGGTGCTCTCGCACGGCCTCACCGAGTCCGACTACGGACTCATCCTCGGACTCAACGGCGTGGTCATCGTGCTCATGCAACCGCTCCTGCTGGGGCGGATCGCACGGTGGCGTCCGGGCCGGGCACTGGCCGGGGCGCAGGTGGTCGTCGGCATCGGTCTGGGCCTGACGGCGCTGGCCTCGTCGTTGCCGACCTTCGCGCTGACCGTGGTCATCTGGACGATGGGCGAGATCGTCGGGGCGACGGTCGTGGCCCCGATCGTCGCTGACCTGAGCCCGGCACACATGCGGGGCCGGTACCAAGGGATCTTCGGGCTGTCGTTCTCGATCGCGTTCGCCATCGGACCCGCGCTGGGCCTGCGCGTCTTCGACACGTACGGCGGCACGCCGGTCTGGATCGGGGCGTTCGTGGCAGGCCTGCTCAGCGCAGCGATGATGCTGCGACTGCAGGGCGGCGTCGCGGCCCGACGCGAAGCGGCCGCGACCACCCACGTCGGGTGATCACGGCCGCCGGAAACTGCTGGACTCATCTCTTTCATTGGAAAGTGGGGAGCGCCGTCGTCGCCACCTCGACGACGACTGCCCGAGGACGGTCCGATAGTTTCTGGGAATGCAACCCTTCACCGCTGACACCACCCTTTCGACCCGTCGCTCGTTCATCGGCGGCCTGTACGTCGACTCGACGTCCGGCGAGACGTTCGAGACCCGCCACCCCGCGACCAATCGCGTGATCTGCGAGGTCGAACAGGCAGGTGAGCGGGAGGTCGAGCTCGCCATCGCCTCGGCCCGTGACGGCTTCGTCGAGTGGTCGGGGATGCCGGCGATGGAACGCAGCCGGATCCTGCGTCGTGCCGTCGCCATCATCCGCGACCGGAACGACGAACTCGCCTCCATCGACACGCTCGATGCCGGCCGGCCCATCGGCGAGACCACGACCGAGGACGTGGTCACGGGAGCCGACGTCATCGAGTTCTACGCCGGGCTCGTG
>CBDTZE010000236.1:0-4071 GCA_965364815.1 uncultured Nitriliruptoria bacterium
ACCTCGAGGCGGCCGTCGCGCGCAGGGGCGTCGGGGAGCAAGTCGTGACCGGCCGGGGTGAAGCCTCCGGCCCAGACGACGACGCCGGGGAGGCGTGTGCCGTCTTCCAGGACCGCGGCTGACGCCGTGACCTCGGCGACGGGAGCCGCCAGGTGGATGCGGACGCCGCGGCTGTCCAGCAGACGGGTGACGTGTTGCGCCAGGCCGCGGGGCAGGGCGGCAAGCAGCCGCGGGCCAGCCTCGACGAGGTCGACCGCGACGTTCGCACGCTCCGCGGCGATCTCTGCCGCCAGTTGCACTCCGGTCGTGCCGCCGCCGATCACGACGACGCGGTCGGTGCGGCGCAGGGCCTCCCGGATGGCGATCGCGTCCTCGGCCGTGCGCAGGTCCATCGCGTGCTTGGCCAGGCCCTTGATCGGGGGACGTGCCGGGACCGAGCCGACCGTGACCACCACGGCGTCGTAGGAGTGGACGGTGCCCGAGGCGAGGATGACGTGCTGGTTCTTGGTGTCGATCCTGCGGACACTGCCGACCTCGACCGGGATGCCGGTCAGGGACTCGACCTCGGCGGCAGCATCGCCCGGGCCGGCGGCCCCGGCTGCGACGCCTGCCAGTCGCGGCCCGAAGTGGTGGCGACCATCGTCATCGAGCAGCAGGACGTTGGCGCCGTGGCGGCGCGCGGCCTTTGCGGCGCGGACGCCGGCGTAGCCGGCGCCGATCACGATGACGTTGCCCATGCACCTGTCCGGTTGTCAGAACCCTCGGAGGGTAGGTCGATGGAAAAGAATGAGGACGGTCCGCCCGGGGGGTGGCGGACCGTCCTCGTGCTCAAACCAACGCCGGGACAGAGGGGGCTGTTCCCGGCGGGTGAGCCAGATCGTTCAGTCGCTGAAGGCGTTGCGGCGGCGAGCACGGTCCTCGTACTCGTCGAGGCGCGTGTGGAGCTTGGCCGCGGTGAGTGCCGCCTGGGGGTGGTGGCCGTCCTGGGCTGCGACCCAGTGCTCTCGGCGGACGCCGTTCCAGCCGGAGGTCATGTCCACGGTGATGTCCCAGGTGGGGAACTCCGTGGCCAGCCACGCAATGGCGGTGGTGTTGGCGTCCTGTGCGAGCTGTGCCGTGTCTGTCTCGGGGCGCGTGACGGTGGCGGACTCTGCCATGGCCAGCTCCTTCCTTGTCTCCGGGACCGTTGGTGGTCCCTCGGGGGTCCGGTGGGCTCGATGCCCATTGGACCATGCCGTGCTTGGTGTTCGTGACAGGTGCAACAGTGGTTCGCTGTCTGTCGTTCCCATCCAGTCGGCACCTCAGCCTCGGAGAATCAAGATGGCTGCTTCCTCGTCCGCCGACCGCACGACGTGAGCGCCACGGGAATGGCTGCGCCGAACAAGGTCGCGGCGGATGCCGCGGCTGACCTGGTTGCCGATGGTGGAAATGCCGTCGACGCGGCGATTGCGGCCACCCTCGTGGCAAACGTCAACGAACCGGGGATCTGCGCACTTGGCGGTGGCGCGTACGTCACCGTCTGGCCCGCCGGCCAGCGCCCCGCCACGATCGACGGCTACGTGGAGATGCCCGGGCGTGGCCTGCCGCCGGATGCCTTCCACAAGGGCTACTTCACCGTCCACACGGAGTATGGCGGAGGAGTGCACACCTCGATCGGGTATGGCTCGATCGCGACACCCGGGACCCTCGCTGCCCTCGGCCGAGCACATGACGAACTCGGACGGGCCCCGTGGGAGGCCGTCCTCGCCCCGGCGATCGCGGTCGCCCGCGACGGGTTCTCGATGGGCAAGGCGTCCAGTTACTACCTCGACTATGTCCACCAGGACATCTACGGCTGGCATCCGGAGTCGTTCCGGACGATCCACGACGCCGATGGCGACCTCGTCCCGACTGGGGGTTTGGTGCGGATCCCGGACCTGGCCGACGCGCTGGAACATCTCGGCGACGCCGGGTGGCGCTCGGCCTACGTCGGAGACCTCGGCAAGACGCTCGCGGACGACATCGCTGCCAACGACGGCATCCTCACGCGCGCCGACCTGCAGGCGTACGAGGAGGTCGTTCGTCCGTCGTTGCAGGCGCAGGTGGGTGGCTGGACCTTCGCGACGAACCCGCTGCCTGCCATCGGCGGCGTCACGCTGCTGTCGATCCTGCGCCTGATGGACGGGTTCGACCTGCGCAGCGAGGCCGGGCTGCGTCGCATGGTCGAGGCGCAGGATGCGGTGCTGGGTTTCCGCGTCCGCCACGTCGACGCGGCCAAGGATCAGCAAGAGCAGTTGCGCATCCTGCTGGAGTTGGGACAGGGCGAGATCGAGGCCCTTGCCGAGGCCGCTCGGGGCGCGTCCGGACCGACGTCGCCCTCCACGATCCACACCTCGGTCGTGGACGGGAACGGCACCGCGTGCTCGATCACGGCATCCAACGGCTACGGCTCGGGCGTGATGGTTCCCGGTACGGGCATGTGGATGAACAACTCGCTGGGAGAGCACGAACTCAACGTGCGGGGCGTCCACGCGTTGGCGGTCGGCACGCGGTTGCCGTCGAACATGGCACCGACGGTGGCGCAGCACGAAAACGGCCAGGTGTTGGCCATCGGCTCGCCCGGCGCCGATCGGATCACCTCGGCGGTGGCCGCGACCGTCGGCGCCATGTCCTCCGGCCTGGCACTGGAGGACGCGATCCGTCACCCGCGCCTGCACGTCCAGCACGTCGACGGTGAGGCCCTCGTGCACCACGAACGAGACCTCGACCTGCCGGACGTCGGACGGCCGGTGCGCATCCACGATCCCGTCAACATGTACTTCGGAGGGACCGGGGCCGTCCTGCGCGAACCCGGTGGTGGAATCCAGGTTGGCGCGGACCCGCGACGCACGGGCGACACGGCCGTGGCACGCTGAACGCATGGAAGATCGCAACCCGCAGGACCTGGCCCTCGGTGACGTGTCCCGCTGGGCACTGGATCCGACCGTCGCCCACCTCAACCATGGCTCCTTCGCCGGGGTGACGCTGGAGACGCAGCGACTGGTCGAGGAGGCCAGACGACGGGTGGAATCCAATCCCATGCGGTTCTACGCCCGCGAGGCGTATGCCGCCGTCGACCGGGCGACGCGTGCCGCCGAGGACTTCCTGGGCGCCCCGGTCGGTCGCGTGGGCCTGGTCGAGAACACCACCCAGGGCACCGACCTGGTGCTGCGATCCATCGACTGGAAGCCCGGCGACGTCATCGTCACGACCGACATCGGCTACCCGGCCGTTGACGCACAGGTCCGCCGACTTCAGCAGACCCACGGCGTCGAACATCGCGCCGTCCACCTGCCCCTCGCGGCGACAGACGACGAGGTCGTCGACCTCGTGGCCGCCGCCGCAGAGGGCGCCCGGTTGGTCGTCGTCGACGCCATCTCCTCGGACGCCGCCTGGGTCCTTCCGATCCAGCGCCTGGTCCCGGCGATCCGCGCGACCGGGGCGAGGGTCCTGATCGATGCGGCGCACGTGCCAGGGCACCTCCCGGTGGACCTGACCGCGATGGCGCCCGACTACTGGATCGGGAACTTCCACAAGTGGGCCTCCGCCCCGCGCGGCATCGCGGCGCTGTACGTCCACCGCGACCACGTCGAGGAGATTCCGCCGCTGCTGCCAAGCGTCGACAGCGACTGGCCGTACCCGAACAACCTGCGCTGGCGGGGCACGCGGGACCTGGGTCCGATGCTGATCCTCCCGGAGGTCCTGGCAACCGCGACCTGGTTCACCAGTCGCACCGTCTGTCGACGCAACATGGACCTGGTGCGGACCGGGGCGCGGCACGTCGCCGCGGCCCTCGGTGTCGCCCCGGTGCCCCTGCCCCGGTGCAACATGGCGTTGATTCCCGTGCCGAACCTGCCGGGAGAAGCCCACTGCTCACGACTGCTGCAGGCCGACCTTGCCGAACTGCTGGGCGTGGAGGTCGCGGTGAAGCACCTGGACGGTGACCTCTATCTGCGCCTGTCCGTCCACGTCTACACGACCGAGGACGACTTCGACCGCCTCGCCGCAGGCGTCGAACCGATCGTGGCGACCCTGGCCAAGCGCCTCACCTGA
>CBDTZE010000237.1:0-4068 GCA_965364815.1 uncultured Nitriliruptoria bacterium
GTTGAGGATGACCATCTTGGCCGCGCGACGGGTCTTGCCGCCCGACTTGATCGTGCCGGCGGACGCGTCCGCACCACGCATGAAGCTGACGGGGCCCGACGCCTCACCGCCACCCTTGAGGATCTCCTTGGAGCTGCGGATCGACGAAAGGTTGATGCCCGCCCCCGAGCCACCCTTGAAGATCGTGCCCTCCTCGACGTACCAGTTGAGGATGGAGCTCATCTTGTCCTCCACGGACAGGATGAAGCAGGCGGAGCACTGGGGCGTCTCCTCGACACCGCAGTTGAACCAGACGGGCGAGTTGAACGCGGCCTTCTGGTGGACCAGGAGGTGCTTGAGCTCCGCGTTGAAGACCTCGGCGGCGTCCTCGTCGGCGAAGTAGCCGTCCTTGATGCCCCACGAGGTGATCGTGTTGGCGACGCGGTCGATCATCTGCTTGACCGAGCGCTCCCGCTGCGGCGAGCCGAGCTCACCGCGGAAGTACTTCTGCGCCACGATGGTGGTGGCGTTCATCGACCAGGAGGTGGGGAACTCGACCCCGCGCTGCTCGAACGAGACCGTCTGGTCGCGCCAGTTCGTGATCACGGCGTCGCGAAGCTCCCACGCGAGCTCGTCATAGGGGTGTACGCCCTCGGTCGTGAAGTGCCGCTGGAATCGCAGCCCCTTCTTCAGTGCCTTCATGGCGGTTCCCCTCGTGCTCGACTGGTCTGACATCCAACGCTCCCGGTGTGACATGGCGCCGCGGCTGGGCACCTGATTGAGAGTCACAAGGTTGGAATTCCAAAGTTGTGACTCGGGGAACTGAACCGCTCTGACCGAAGCTAGGTCAAGTACGCCCTTGCGGTCGATCGACCACATACGCACAGGATGTGGTGGGGCGAAGGGGGGTCCGACCACAACATGTTGTGTTTCCACACCTTTGTGCACCGCTCATCCCCCTGCTGGAGGGCAGTTGCCAACAACCTGTCCACAGGCAGACCGAGTGCTTGCTGTCTGGCAAGCGCGCAACTGGCGCGCGAGGTGGTCGCACAGGCTGGCCAACTGGAGCAGATGCTTGCATCTAAGGTGTCGGCACGTCATCGACGACCGTGGACGCCCCGATCAACCGATCGGGACCGCGGTGACAAGGGGTGTGCACGTGGCTGTCGAACCGGGCTCAGGCAAGGGCAAAGGCGCCGAGAACGCCGGCCTGGACCACACCACGGAGCTTCCGGTGTCCGCCGGTCGCTTCGGCGCGGCCGGGCAGGTCGGCACCTCCGGACGCGACGATCGCCGGCGCAGGCGCCAGGATCGCGACCGCGCCGAGGAAGAAGCCCTGCCGAAGGTCGACCCGGTCCAGGCGCAGGCCCTGATCTCTGACCTCAAGGACGTCCCGGACTGGCTCAAGCTCACCAGCGGATGGTCCTGGCGCCTCGTGATCAGCGCCGTGGCGCTCTACGGGATCGTTTGGATGCTGTCGACGCTGTTCCTCGTCACCATGCCGATCATCGTCGCGATCGTGCTGGCGACGATCCTGATCCCGCCGGCGGAGGCCCTCGAACGCAAGGGCGTCCCGCCGGCGATGGCCGGGCTCATCGTCGTGGGTGGCTCGTTCGCCGCACTGGTCGGGCTGTTGAGCGCCCTCGCCCCGTCCTTCATCAGCCAACTCCAGGAACTCGCGCCCACGATCGCTGACGGCCGCGACGCGGTCTTGAGCTGGATGGAGACCGGGCCGCTGGGGCTCGAAGCCGCCCGCGTCGACGAACTGTTGGTCCAGGCGCGTGACGCCTTGAGCAGCAACTCCTCCGGCGTTGTCACCGGCGTCGTCTCCGGCGCCACGATCGTCGGTCAGCTGCTGGCCGGTTTCGCGCTGATGCTCGTGCTGCTCTTCTTCTTCGTGAAGGACCGCGACGAGATCACCACCTGGGCCCGCAAGCGCCTCCCCGCCGACAGCCGCGACACCGCAGCCGCCCTCGGAACTCGCGCCTGGGCAGCGCTTGGCGGTTACGTCCGCGGCACCGCCACGATCGCCCTGATCGACGCACTCGGCATCGGGATCGGGCTCGCGATCATCGGTGTGCCGCTGGCCATGCCACTGACCTTCCTGGTCTTCATCGGCGGGTTCCTTCCCGTCATCGGGGCGTTCTCGGCCGGCCTCGTCGCCGTCCTGGTCGCCCTGGCGGCTGGTGGTGCGTCCAAGGCGGTGTTGGCCCTGGGTCTGATCCTGTTGGTCCAGCAACTCGAGGGCAACATCCTGCAGCCGATGATCATGCGCCGCGCCGTGAGCCTGCACCCGACCGTCATCCTGATCACGCTGACCGCCGGCGCGGCCGTGGCCGGGATCGTGGGGGCGTTCCTGTCCATCCCGTTGGCGGCCGTCGCGGCGGCCATCGGCAACGAGATCCGCATCCGTCACGAGCATGCGCACGAGGACATTGGGGCCCCGGCCTGACGTCGCGCCCGGCCACGGGCGCTGGCCGAGGCGATTTCCTCGACGGGAAGATTTGGATGCCCTATCTTTGTTGCACGTACAACCAATGTTGTGCACGCAACCAAGGAGCACGCCATGGCATCCGCACCCTCGGTCCTGCAGGTCGTCGAACTCGGCTCCGGTCCCCAGCCGTGGCCGACCGTCGACCCGTTCCTGTTCTGCGTGCACCACAACGACGACTTCCCCGCCGGTGACGGCGAGTTGGCACCCGTGGACTCGCTGTCTGGTCGTTCGATCGGTTCGGACTTCTCCGACAAGGACGGCTGGTCGATGTATCACGGCTCGGTCGTGCCGGGCTTCCCGCAGCACCCCCACCGCGGCTTCGAGACCATCTCGTTCATGCGCAACGGCTACATGGACCACTCGGACTCGCTGGGTGCCACGGCCCGGTTCGGCAAGGGCGACGTGCAGTGGATGACGGCCGGCTCCGGCATCCAGCACTGCGAGATGTTCCCCCTGCTGAACGACGACCAGCGCAACCCGACCGAGCTCTTCCAGATCTGGGTCAACCTCCCCGCCCGTGACAAGATGGTCGACCCCTACTTCACGATGCTGTGGGACCACGACATCCCCAAGCACGTCGAGCCGGGCGTCGAGGTCACCGTCATCGCCGGCTCGCTGGCCGGCCTGACCCCGGCTGCTCCCCCGCCCAACTCCTGGGCCTCCAAGGCGGACGCCGACGTCGCGATCTGGCACATCGCCCTCGACGCGGGCGGCTCGTGGACCATGCCGGCCGCCGCACACGGCGACACCAACCGCGTCCTCTACGTCTTTGACGGCGGGGCGCTGACGATCGACGGCCAGGACGTGCCGCTGCGCCACGCCGCCGTGGTCGACGCGACCGCGGACATCACCCTCGCCGCCACCTCCGGCCGTGCGGTCGAGGTCCTGCTGCTGCAGGGCCGACCCATCGGTGAGCCCGTGTCCCAGCAGGGCCCGTTCGTGATGAACACTCCGGCCGAGATCCAGCAGGCCTTCGCCGATTACCGGCGCACCGGCTTCGGTGGCTGGCCGTGGCCCAAGGCCGACCCCGACCACGGTCCGGACGCGGGGCGCTTCGCTCGCCACGCCGACGGCCGCGTCGAGGAGTTCACCCGCACCCGCTGAAACCCGCTTGGTGCCTGGTCTCAGCCTCGGTGACGTGCCACGAAGGGCTCCCAGCGTGTCCCGCGCAGGGCCGCGTCGACCTCGTCGAAGTTCGCGATGTCCTCGCGAACCGAACGCGTCGCGACCTTCTTGAGCGGCACGTCGACGTCGACCCGGTCCAGGCCGAGGAAGTCCATCGCCTGGTGGGCCACGCGCAGCGGATCGGCGGCGAGGTCGTCGTAGTCGATCTCCAGCGTCGGCACACCGGAGAACCGAGCGTCCGCCCGCTCGTCCATCGTCAGGGACCGCTTCAGGCGAGCCTGCAACTCGTCCGGCGGGAGGACGACGGTCTGCGGCACGTACTCGCGCCCCGGCTCCCGATGCCAGACGTCGTCGCGCTGGGCCCGGAAGAACGACAGGGCCTGCGCCAGCCGATCGCTCCGTCGAAGGCGGATGACACGGAGTTCCTGGCCAACGCCGTCGAGCACGGGATCGAGAACGACCAACCGGCC
>CBDTZE010000238.1:0-4011 GCA_965364815.1 uncultured Nitriliruptoria bacterium
CCTGGTCGGTGCCTCCAAGGCCAAGGAACTGATCTTCTCCGGCCGCCCCGTTGATGCCGTCGAGGCAGAACGCATCGGGCTGGCCAACCGCGTCTTCCCGACGGACGACGTCTACGCCGAGGCCGTCAAGACCGCGGCCCGCCTTGCCAAGGCCCCGTACGCACTGCGGCTGGCCAAGCAGGCGATCGACGAGGGCATCGAAGGCACGCTGGACCAGGGGCTCCGACTGGAGCAGCACCTGTTCGCGGAGGCCTTCACCACCAAGGACGCGAAGACGGGGATCGCCTCGTTCGTCGAGAACGGCCCCGGCAAGGCCAACTTCTCGCAGGAGTGAGCCCCGAGCTCGGCAAGGAAACACGCATGGCCCCCAAGACCGCGACGGACGCGCCCGACCTGTCCAGCCTCGACATGAAGGCGAAGCAGGCGGCGTATCACGACTACGAAGCCGCCACGTACGAGGGCAAGTTCGGCATCACCTACGACCAGCGCTGCATCGACTACGCCGTCGAGCGCTTCCGCAAGGTCGTCGAGCCAGAACTCGGCCCGGACCCGAAGGTCTTCGGGCGCATCCTCGAGGTCGGGGCCGGCACGGGCTTCTTCTCGATCAACCTGTTCCTGGGTGGTCGCATCGGTGGTGAGGTCCACGCGACCGACATCTCCGAGGGGATGCTGACGGTCTGCAAGCGCAACGGCGCAGACCACGGCCTCGAGATCCACACCAAGCAGGGCGACGCCGAGGACCTGCCCTACGAGGACAACTCGTTCGACCTGGTGATGGGCCACGCCTTCATCCACCACCTGCCCCTGCCCGGCCTCGCGATCCGCGAGATGCTCCGGGTGCTCAAGCCCGGCGGGATGATGGTCATCGCCGGCGAGCCCACCCGCTGGGGTGATCGACTGGCCGGCTACGTGAAGCGTGGGACGTGGAAGAGCTTCCGGGCCGTCACGTCCCTGCCCGGCCTGCGGGACCTGCGCCGCGAGTTCACGGACGACCAGGGCGACCCCAAGGCGGCCATCCTCGCCGCACTGGAGCACGAGGTCGACCTGCATGAGTTCCGCCCCGACGACGTGGCGCACATGGCCAAGGTCGTGGGCTTCACCGACGTCAAGGTCGTCACCGAGGAACTGACCGCCAACTGGCTGGGGTGGGCGATCCGCACCCTGGAGGGCTCGTTGCGAGACGACGTCACCGGGATGCGTTGGAACATGTTCGCCTTCCACAACTACCTGCGCCTGACGTGGCTGGACGAGAACGTCCTGAAGCGCGTGGTGCCGGACCGGTTCTTCTACAACCTGATCCTGTTCGGGAAGAAGCCGCTTGCCGGCGAGGGGTCCTGACCCCGTGACCGAACTGGGCGACGCTGCCGTCGAGGCGCACCGGGAGAAGGTCGACGCCGTCGTGCGTGCAGAGACCGCCGCGGAGGGCCAGCGTCGGCTGTCGCTGCTGACCGCGGACCTCGCGGACGAGCACGGCGTCACCTACGGCGACCAGGCACGTCGTCCGCCCATGCGGCTGCAGTACCCGCGCTACGGCTGGCGCGGTGCGGTCCGCCGCGCCGTCGAACGGCGCATGTGGACGCCCGAGTACCTGACGCTCTACCGCCGTGCGGCTTGGCATCGACTCGACCGCGCCGTCCACGGCCAACGCGTCGAGTTTCAGGGCATGGTCTTCACCGGCAAGCGCGTCGAGTTCACGGCTCGGCGCGGCCACGGGCGGCTGGTCGTCGGGCCGTGGTGTTGGATCGGCAACGACAACAAACTGCGTGCCCACGAGGGCCAGTTGACGTTGGGGCCGAAGGTCGTGATGGGTCGCGACAACGTGATCAACACCTACCTCGACATCGAGGTGGGGGAGGCGTCGATCCTCGCCGACTGGATCTACATCTGCGACTTCGACCATCGCTACGACCGGCTCAACGTCCCGATCAAGGACCAGGGGATCGTCAAGTCCCCGGTCCGCATCGGCAGCGACTGCTGGATCGGTGAGAAGGCCACCGTGCTGCGCGGCGTCGACATCGGCCACGGCTCCGTCGTGGCCTCGCACTGCCTCGTCAACACCGACATCCCGCCGTTCTCGATTGCCGTCGGCGTGCCGGTGCGTGTGGTGAAGTCGAGGCTGCCCGCGGGGATGGACCCCGAGGAAGCACTGGGCTTCGTCCATCGCGGCGAGCCGATCCCGGGGGATCCGCTTGGTTGACGAGGCCGCTGACACCTCACGCAGGCCGCGTGGCATGCGTGACCGCATCCTGGGCGATCGCGAACGCCTCGGCTGGTGGACGCTGCCTGCGTTCCTGATCATGGGCCTGGCCGGTGCCGTGCTGGCCGGGACGTTCGCCGTGGTCTGGCAGACGCAGAAGATCCAGTCCTTGCGCGACGAGGTGCAGGACGCCCGCGCCGAACTGGCCGACGCCGTCGACCGGGTCCGTGAGGCAGGGGACGAAGCCGTCGCCGCGATCGCCGGCCAGGTGCAGGACGTCGAGGCCATCGTGAACGCCGGGCTGCCGATCTCCTCGGCGGAAGAGATCGGGCTGGCCGTCCTGCGGGTCGACGCCCCGGTCACGGACAGCCGAGCGATGGGTTTCGTCGGCGCCCAGGAACAGCCACCCAACGAGGCGCCGCCTGCGCAGGAGACCGAGCAACCGGCCCCGCCGCCGCAGCAGTTCGAGGCGCGCGTCGGTACGGCGATCGCGGTCGCGGTCGACGGGGCGACGACCTTCTTCGCCACCTCGTACGCGTTGGTCGCGGATCCGACGAGGCCCGGCCAGGTCCTCGATCGCATCAGCATCGATGCCGGCACGGGGCGCGTCGGCGCCACCGTCCACTCGTGGGACGAGGGCCGCGACCTCGCGCTGGTCCGCGCCCAGGTCGGATCCGTCTCGCTGCCTCGCTGGCGCCCCGAGGGGGAGGCCGTCTCCGCCGGAGACCACACGTTCGTGGTCGGCCTGACCTCGGTCCGCGACCTGGTCCAACAGCCGGGCACGGTCACGTTCGCCGATGTCGCAGCGCTGCTGACCGACCACGACGTCGTGGGCACCCTGCGCGGCGCGGCCGTGGTCGACCGTGAGGGTCGCCTCGTCGGGATCGCCTCGGCCGACTACCGCCCGTTCCCGGACGACAACCGCCCCGCGTCGATCCCGATCCGACTCCTGTGTGAGTCCCTGCTGCGATCGTGCGAGAATCTCGGCCAGGGTTCGGACGAGACAACGGACGCCGACGGTTGATCAACCGCCAGGTGGCGGGTCCTCAGGTTCCTGGGGCGCCTCGGTGCCGCAGCCACCGAGCACGATGATGCAGGGTGGCTCGTTCGTGGGTTCCTCGGACGGTTCGTCCGTGGGTTCCTCGGACGGTTCGGAGCCGTTGTCGGGATCGGGCGACGTGGTCTCGGTGGGCTCCTCGGTGGGCGTGGGCTCCGGTGTCGGGCGCGGGCGCTCCGGTGCGGGGGCGCGTCCGCCCGAGGCGGTGTCCTCGCCGACGCCCGGGAACTCCGTGGCCGGGACCGACTCCAGGATCCGTTCGGCGGCGGCCTTCCAGATCAGGGCCGGGATGGTCCCCCCCTGGACCTTCGCGAAGCCCTCGACGTTGCGCATCGGGTCGTTCGAGGTCGTGTGGCCGACCCAGACCGCGATGACGAGGTCCGGCGTGTAGCCCACGAACCAGGCGTCGGCCTCGGAGTTCGTGGTGCCCGTCTTGCCGGCCTGGGGTCGGTCGATCTGGGCACGACGGCCGGTGGTCAGCGCGACGACGTCCTGCAGCACGGTGGTCGTCATGCGGGCGTGGTCGGGTTCGATCACCTGGCGGCAGTTGCCGCGGTCGAGACGATCGAGCCCGTCGGGGCGGTTCTGCAGGTCGTCGGCCGACAGGGGCCTGGCGACCGGATCCATGTCTGGCACGACGGTGACCTCGTCGGGGAGGTCGACGTCCTCGCCCGCAGGATCCGTGATCTCCAGGAGGCTGTGGGCGGGGCACGCCATGCCGTCGTTGGCCAGGGTGCTGAAGGCGCTGGCCATGTCC
>CBDTZE010000239.1:0-4000 GCA_965364815.1 uncultured Nitriliruptoria bacterium
AACCTGCACCTGATGGGAGAGCGGATCGAGGAGCCGGCCGATCACCCGATGATCCTGCCCTCGCTCCTTGCGCTCAAGGCCACCTACGACCTCGCGGCGGAGCGCCCCGATCTCGCCACGGCCCACTCGCCCCACGTGGACGGCCCCGTCAACCGGTTCCTGCACATCGTGGAGGGCCCGGACGACCTCGTGGCCAAGGCGCGCATGCAGCGTGAACTCGGACGCAAGACCGGCACCTGCTTCCAGCGCTGCGTCGGCATGGACGCCCTCAACACGTTGCACTCGATCACCTTCGAGATCGACCGGGAGGAGGGCACCGAGTACCACCCACGCTTCCTCGCCTTCCTCGCCGAGGCACAGCGCCGCAACATCCTGATCGCGGGCGGCATGACCGACCCGAAGGGGGACCGCTCCAAGCGTCCTCACGAGCAGGCCGACAAGGACCTGTTCCTGCACGTCTCGGGCCGCAACGAGCACGGCGTGTTCATCCGCGGGGCCAAGGCCCACATGACCGGTGGCTGGAACCAGCACTGGATCGCGGTCATGCCGACGATGAACCTCGGGCCCGACGACGCCGACTTCGCAACCGTCACGATGGTCCCCGTGGATGCCGAGGGGCTGACCTTCATCTACGGGCGCCAGGCATCGGACACTCGCTCCAACGAGCCCGGGACGATCGACCAGGGCAACGCCCGCTTTGGCGGCCAGGAAGTGCTCGTCCACTTCGACGACGTCTTCGTCCCATGGGAGCACGTGCTGATGGACGGCGAGTTCAGCTTCGCCCAGGAGTTGGTCGGACGCTTCACCCAGTACCACCGGGCCAGCTACGTCTGCAAGACCGGGCTCGGCGACGTGATCGTCGGCGCCGCAGCCCAGGCCGCCGACTACAACGGCATCCCGAACGTCGGCCACATCAAGGACAAGCTCGTCGAGATGACGCATCTCAACGAGACCATCTGGTCGTCCGGCGTGGCCTCTGCCCACGAGGCGGTGGAGTTGGACTCCGGCGTCTGGATCAACGAGCCGATGCTGGCCAACGTGGCCAAGCACAACGTGACGCGTTTCCCGTTCGAGATCGCCCGGCTGGCCCAGGACATCGCTGGTGGCCTTGTCGCCACGATGCCATCGGAGGCGGACCTGCGCTCCGAGGACGTGGGCCCACTGGTCGAGCGGCTGCTTGCGGGGCGCTCGGACGTGTCGACCGAGGCCCGGATGCGGATCATCCGGCTGATCGAGAACCTCACCCTCGGCCGCAACGCCGTGGGCTATCTCACGGAGTCGCTGCACGGGGCGGGCTCACCGCAGGCCCAGCGCATCCAGATCCAGCGAGGCATGGACGTCGAGTCCAAGAAGGCCCTCGCCCGCGCCCTCGCCGGAATCCTCGACGAGGACGCCAGCGCCTGAGCGGAAAACTGGCGGATCTCCAGCTCAGGAGCTGGAGATCCGACCAACGCTGACAATCCGCAGGGGTTGGTCAGCTGGCGCGCTGGCGGGATCCGCCCTTGCCGCGACGAGCTGCACCACTCGGGGCGCCGCCGCTGCGGTTGGCGTTGCCGCCGCCGCCACCGCCGTTGCGGTTCGAATTGTTGCCGCCGCCGCCACCGCCGCCGGAGCGGTTGCGGTTGTTGCCGCCGCCGCCTCCGCCACGTGCCGGCTTCTTCTTGCCGTGGTTCTTGGACGGGGCGCCGGACATGGTCGGCTGCGTCGTCTCGGGCTCGTCACGTGACGTCAGGCCGGCGTGGTCGAGGGTGTGCAGGCCACGCGCCATGCCCAGGTCGCGCTGGAGCAGGTCGACGTCCTTGCGGGTCTCGGGCGTGACGAGCGTCACGACGACGCCGTCGTTGCCGGCGCGGCCGGTACGGCCGGAACGGTGGACGTAGTCCTTGTCCGAGCCCGGCGGGTCGAAGTGCACGACCACCGCGACGTTGTCGACGTGGATGCCGCGGGCGGCGACGTCCGTGGCGACCAGGGTCGTGGCCGTGCCGTTGGCGAAGCGCTTGAGGGCGCGCTCGCGCTGGTTCTGTGAACGGTCACCGTGGATGGCCTCGGAGCTGACACCGGCGTGGTTGAGCTGCTTGGCCAGGCGGTCGGCACCGCGCTTGGTGCGGGTGAACACGATCGCGGGCTGGATGTTCTTGATGACGTCGGCCGCGACGTTCTTGCGGTCGAGGTGCTCGACCGGCCAGAACAGGTGGCGGATGTCACCCGTGGACTCCTGCGAGTCCGCGACCTCGATCGTGACCGGGTTGTTCTGGTAGCGCTTGACCAGCACGTCGATGTCGCCGTCCAGCGTTGCGGAGAACAGCAGCGTCTGGCGGTCGTCGTTGGTCTGGTCCAACAGGCGCTTGACGACGGGCAGGAAGCCCATGTCGGCCATGCGGTCGGCCTCGTCGAGGACGGCCAGGCGGACGTCGCCGAGGTTGATGACGCGCCGCTGGATCAAGTCCTCGAGGCGGCCGGGGGTGGCGACGATGATGTCGACGCCGCGCTTGAGTCGTTCGATGTCCCGGCTGATCGAGGTGCCGCCGTAGATCGTCGCGACCTTCAGGTTCTGGACCTGCGTCATCGGCAGCAGGGTCTCGCGGATCTGGGCTGCAAGCTCACGGGTGGGGGTGAGGATCAGGACGGTCGGGCGCTTGGGCTCGGCCTGGCGCGCCAGCACGGCGACCGGGATGGCGAAGGCGAGGGTCTTGCCCGAACCGGTGGGCGCCTTGCCGCAGAGGTCACGGCCGTCGAGGGCGTGGACCAGCGTGTCGCGCTGGATCGGGAAGGGGGCGGTGATGCCGCCCTTGGAGAGGGCCTTGGCGATGTTGTCCGGGACGCCGAGGTCGCGGAAGGAGGCGTTGCTCATTGAAAAGTCCATGTGTGGCCGAGGCGCAGTGGTGCGCGGCACGGCGGGGGTGGGCCACCGGGAGGGCCGGGGGCGACGAGGGTGGTGCGTCCCGTGCGGGAGGGGTCCATGCACGGGTGCACGACGACAGGTGCTCGTGGCGGCGCAGGGCCGTCAGCGGCGGGGGATCGTGGTGCGTGGCGAACACGCACGTGGTGTGGCACCCGAAGGGCCGACGATCCGGTTCCGACGCCCCGAAGGGGCCGGCGCTCGTGTTCCGCGGATCACCATGGGTGACCCGACGTCGCGAAACATAGCGGCATGCGAGCGGAAGTCGCACGCCGCTGCGCGGCAGGATCGGGCGGGCGCGAGCCGTAGGCTGGCCAGCGGATGAGGAGCGGGGCGTGGACGAGGGATCGGTCGTGGAGACCGCCGACTGGCACACCGGTGGCGAGCCGTTCCGGATCGTGACCGGCGGCGTCCCGGCGATCCCGGGTGCGACGGTCCGGGAACGGCGTGAGTTCGCACGCCGTGACGCTGGCATCGACGGGCTCCGGCAGCTGCTCTGCCATGAACCTCGCGGTCATGCGGACATGTACGGCGGCTTCCTCGTCCCCCCGGACGACGCGGGAGCGGACCTCGGCGTCCTGTTCTGGCACAAGGACGGTTTCTCGACGGCCTGCGGCCACGGAACGATCGCGCTCGCCGCCTGGGCGGTCGCCACGGGCCGGGTCGAAGTGCCGGCCGACGGCGAGGGTGACGTGGTCGTCGACGTGCCCTCGGGGCGGGTGACGGCCCGGGTCAGGCGCGAAGGTGGACGGATCACGGCCGTGACCTTCCGCAACGTCCCCTCGTGGGTCGTCGCCCGCGACATCGCGGTCTCCACCTCGCGCGGGCATGTCCTGGTCGATGTCAGCTGGGGCGGGGCCCTGTATGCCTCCGCTCGAGCGGCCGACGTGGGCCTGTCCGTTGCTCCCGAGGACCTCGACGAACTGATCCGGGTCGGCCGAGAGGTCAAGGCTGCCCTTGCCGGGAGCGACCTCGCCCGGCATCCGGAGGATGACCGGCTCTCCGGGATCTACGGGACCATCTGGTTCGACGACCTGGGCGAGGCCGCCGAGGGGCCCCACCAGCGCAACGTCACGATCTTCGCGGATGGGCAGGTCGACC
>CBDTZE010000240.1:0-3986 GCA_965364815.1 uncultured Nitriliruptoria bacterium
AAAACCAGCGGCCCCCGCAGCTGGGCTGCGGGGTCCACGGAGAATGGGTGGTGGCCGATCCGGCCTCCCGGGATCAGGCCCCGGCGGTCTCGAACTCGACCTCGAGCAGATCGGCGTCTGCAGCGCGTGCCGCCCGACGTTCGAGCTCGGTGCGCGCCTGCTCAGCGGCGGCGAGCTCGGCCTCGAGCTGTGCGACCCGGCCACGCAGGGCGCGGACCTCGTCGACGAGCTGGACGGCGCTGCCCGTCATGTTGGTGCCGAACAGGGCCTTGGCCATGATGTCCTCCGACGGACGGCGCTCGCTGGCGCGTGGGAATGGCTCGTGGTGCCGCGAGAGACCGCCACCCAGGGGCGGCGGGTGCTGGCGTGTGGCCACCTCGCCACCGAGCGTGTCGCCTCCCGATCCCATCAGGATCGACAGCCACATCTGGATGGCGCGGGACCGCCGAGGCGACTCGCGTTGGCCCGAGGGTATCCGACCGCAGGGGTCGTGGGCAAGGCCCACCCGGCCCGTTTCGTCGTCCACCCGGACGAGGGCGAGGCCGTGCGACCCACGCGCACTCAGGACAGCGTCACACCTGCGACTGGGGGTCGTACCAGGTGTAGATGCCCTTCTTGATGCGTTCCTTGACGATCGGCCGGCGGCTGCGGATGGACGGCAAACCGTCGCGTCCGTAGACCTTCAGGTGCTCCGATGCCTCGCCGTCCTCGTCAACCGCCTCGTCGGCGGACGAATCGTCCAAGGACGTGCCGCGGAACTTCATGGCAGCGGCGATGACCTCGTGCATGGCCCGGTAGAGGCGACGCACTTCCTGGGTCGAGAGCTTGTCCGACGGACGGTCCCAGCGCAGGCCGGCCTCGTACAGGATCTCGTCGGAGTAGACCGGACCGATCCCGTCGATGACCGAGCGGTCCATCATGACGAACTTCAGCGGCGAGGACGCGGCGGCCAGGCGTGAGCCGAACTCCATCCACGTCACGGAGTCGTTGAGCGGGTCCAGCGCGCCCTCGTGGACCTCGGCGAGCTCGAACGCCTCTTCCGTCGGGACGACGCCCGTGGAGATGCCGGTGTCCGCCGAGGCGTCCGACAGGTGGATCGCGCCGCCGATGGTGAAGGACACCGTCAGGTGGGTGTCCGACCCCGGCTTCTCATTGGCGGTCTCGCGGTGCATCGAGGCCATCGGACCGGGGTTGATCACCCAGGTCAGGTCCTCGTCGAGGTCGAGGAAGAGGATCGACCCCTGGCGACGCGCGCCTTCGATCTTGCGTTCCTGCAGCGCCTTGACAAGCTCAGGGCGCGTGCGGTGGAAGGGACGGACGATGGAGGCGGTGAGGACGTTGACGTCCTTGATCCGCTTGCCCACGACCTCCTTCTCGAGGTCCTTGCGAAGGACCTCGACTTCAGGAAGTTCGAGCACTTTGATGATCCCTTGACGTCAAGTGAGGACGCAGCCTAGTCGTCGTCCGCGTCCGGTCGAAGCCTGGGCACCGCGGCGAGCACCGTGGTGCCGTCTCCCTGCTCCTGCAGGCGGGCCGCAAGGGCCTTGTAGGCCTGTTGCGCGGCCTCCTGTTCAGCCACCTTCTTGGAGTGACCCGAGCCGTGTCCCACGACCTCGCCGGCCACGCGGACCTCGGCCTCGAAGGTCTTGTCGTGGTCGGGGCCGGAGTCGCTGACTCGGTACTGCGGCAGCCCGTCGAACTCCGACGCGGCCAACTCCTGCAGGCTGGTCTTGTAGTCCAGGGCCGCCCCGATGCCGCCCAGACGATGCAGTCGCTCACCGAAGAGCTGGGTGACCACGGTGTACGCCGCGGCGAAACCACGGTCGAGATAGACCGCGCCGAGGACGGCCTCGAGCGCGTCGGCCAGGATCGAGTCCTTGTCCCCGCCGCCGCTTGCGCTCTCTCCGCGGCCGAGCCGCAGGAAGGTGCCCAAGCCCATGTCCCGCGCCACCTCGGCCAGGGATTCGGTGCGGACGGCCGCGGCGCGGACCTTGGCCAGGCGCCCTTCCTGCTCATCCGGGTGCGCGTGGAAGATCTCGTCGGTCACGACCAGGCCCAGGACGGCGTCGCCGAGGAACTCCAGGCGCTCGTTGGGGACCAGCGGTGCGTGCTCGAAGGCGTAGGACCGGTGCGTCAGGGCACGCAGAAGCAGTTCTCGGTCCGCGAACTCGACACCGAGACGACCCTGGAGGTCGTCGAGGTCCGGTTCGTGGAGAGGCTCCGGCAAGCGGGCCATTGATGCTCCTGGGGCGGATGGCAGGTGGAAGCCACGGTGGCAAGTCTGCCCGGTCGACGAGCAGCCAACCACGCGAGCCCCACCGGGCCCGACCGACGCATGACGAAACGCCCGACCGGAGGGTCGGGCGTGCGTCGTCAGACGGTGATGGCGTGCGAGTGGATCCCCGAAGGGCTCACTCGACGTCCATGACCACCTTGCCGCCGTAGGCGCCGCAGGAGCCGCAGACGGTGTGCGGGCGCGTGGCCTGCTTGCAGCGGCTGCACACGGAGGTCGTCGGCTTGCGCAGACGGAGCCACTGCGCCTTGCGGTGGCGGGTGCGGGAGCGCGAGAGCTTTCGCTTCGGGACGGCCATGGGATGTTCCTGACAGCAGTAGGGAAGGTCGGTGTTGGTCTGGTGACCGGACGATCAGTTGGGGCCGGCGACGTCGAGGTCGGCCAGTGCCGCCCAGCGCGGGTCCAGGGTCTTGGCACGGATGGTGGCGTCCTCGTCCTCGGTTCGCACCTCGACACCGTCGATCGTGGGCGGGGCGCACGGCTCGTCGTGGAGCGGCCGGACCGGAACACCCAGCACGACGACGTCCCGCAGCAGCACGGAGAGGTCGACCGCCGTGCCGGAATCGAGCAGTTCGTACCCCTCGTCCCACTCGTCCTCGGGGTCGGCCTTGGCCGGGTCCACGAACAACTCGGAGACGTTCTCGTCGACGTCGATCTCGAAGTCCTCGGTGCAGCGGCCACACGAGACCTCGAGCGTGAACCCGACGGTGCCGTGGACCAGCAGGCCCTCGACGACCGAGTCCAGGCGCAGGTCGATCTCGATCGGACCACGCAGGGCGTCGTCCGCGATCCCCCAGGAGTCCTTGTCCGTGAGCTCGTCGCGCTGAACGACACGCGACAGCTCCCGGGTTGCCCCGGGCTGGTCGACGAGGTCGTGGACGGCGATGCGCACGCGAAGGACCTTGGTGGTGCTTGGGGGCCGGCCCGCACGGCGGGCGGCCGCGGAACGGCGAGAGGAGGACTTCCCGGACGAGGCCGGGACGCGCCGGAAGGGCTGCGAGCGCAGCACGCGAAGGCGCGAGAGTCCCCAAGGGTAGCAACGGCCACACACGCGACAAGGGGTCGCGCGGGGGCCGAGTCGGACTCAGCTGCCGTCGGACTGACGGTCGGCGGCGAGCTCGTCAGAGACGTCGGTCAAGGCGTCGTGGTCCATGCGGCCACGAAGCTTCTCACGGCCGCGCTCGACCGCCCCGAGGGTCTTGTGCAGCACGACCTCGAAGTTCGCCAACTTGGCGTCGACATAGTCCTCGGCCTCGAGGCGGATCGTGCGGGCCTCTTCGCGGGCTTCCTGCACCAGGCGGTCGGCCTCGCGGTTCGCGGCCTGGATGACCTCGGTGCGCGAGATGCGACGCTCACGCTCGGCCTTGGCCTCCTCGACGATGCGCGAGGCCTCCTGCTTGGCCTGGCCCAGCAGCGCGTCGCGCTCCGTCACCAGGTGCCGCGCCTGGCGGACCTGCTCCGGAGCAGAGGCGAGGACCTGCGACACCAGCGACTCGGCATCGCTGCGGTTGAGCATGATCGACGCCGACAGCGGCACCGGCTTGGCGTCGCGAATCATGGCCTCGAGCGCGCTGAGCTTGACCTCGAGGTCGAGCGGTGCGGTCGCGTTGCGCGACTTGTCCTTGGCCATGGGGGAAGCCTGACGGAAGCGTGGGTTGACGAACGATACCGGCGCGCGTCCCGTGGACGCGGG
>CBDTZE010000241.1:0-3985 GCA_965364815.1 uncultured Nitriliruptoria bacterium
CACGGGGCGCCGCTCGCGTCCTGGGCCGGCGCCGGTTCCGCCGAAGAGGGCACGGTGACCGAGGCCGCCGTCGACGTTGCGGACCCGTCGGGGCCGCCGAAGCGGTCGCCGTGGCGGTGGCTGCGCTGGCTGCCGTCTGTGGGCGTCCTGTACGTCCTTGGACGGCTCATGGCCGATCGCTGGGCCGCACTGCCCGAGGACGGCCGTCTGCCCGCGTGGTGGGCACTGGTCCTCGCCGTCGTGGTCAACATGGCGGCCAACGTGCTGTTGGCGGACACCTGGCGACAGCAGTTGCAGGTCGCGGGCCAGCGCCTGGGCTTCCGTGAGGGCGTCAGTGTCTGGACGACGTCGCAGTTCGCCCGTCTGCTGTTCCCGGGCGCCACGATCGGGGCTCGGGCGGTGCTGGGGGCGCGCGCGGGGGTCTCCGGTCCGATCACGGCCGCGACAACGGTCCTCGAACAGATCTGGTCGCTGCTCTCTCAGCCGCTGCTGATCGTCCTGACGATGCCATGGTGGGTGCAGTTGGCACCGGAGTTGCGGTGGGCGGGGCTTGCGGCCATCGTCCCCGTCGTCGTCCTGGTGGGGCTGATCGCCGCTCCGATGCCGGCACTGGCCCTCTCTGCGGCCGTGCTGCGCAAGGTCCCGGTCATCGGATCGAAGGTGCCATCGCCAGATCGCCTGGCTGCCGCGTCCATCACCCGGCGCTTCGCCTCGGAGTTGGGCGTCCGGTACCTGCTGAACGCGGCGATGCGGGACGCGATCTTCGTGGTCATGCTGGCCACGCTGGTCGACCTGGGCGTCGCCGAGGCGGCCGCGGCGGTCGGGGCGGTCGCCCTGGGTCGCCTCGTGGGCCTGTTGGCGGTCTTCGCCCCGATGGGGCTGGGCCCGCGCGAGGGCATGACCGTCCTGGTGCTGGCACCCGTCACGGGAGCGGGCCCGGCGATCGTCGCGGTGGCGGCCGCTCGGTTGACCGAGGTCGCGGGCGAGGCACTGACCTACCTCGGCTCCCGTCGGTGGCGGGCCCCGTCCGTGGACCCCGCAGCGGACTAATCTCTGGCCTTCCTCGTCCCGCGGCCTTGAACGCGCGCCGGTTGCGCGCGCAAGGCCAGTCCCGGGGGGAACACGACGGTCCGATCACGAAGTGATGGACACGTACGCGAAAGTGGAGCCGTGACGCAAACCCTGCACCGCCCGTTGACCTTCCTGCTGGCGTTCACGCTGGCCGTGACGGCTGGCATCACCTGGTCGAGCCGCTCTGACGCGGCCGTCCCGTACCCGGATGCCCAGCGCATCGAGGGTGGGGATGCCGTTTCGATCGGTGTCTCGGTCTCGAAGGCCACCTTCGCTGACGGCGGGGCTTCCGCCGTCGTCCTGGGCCGCGCCGACCTGTTCGCCGACACGCTGTCGGCCACGGGCTTCGCCGGGGTCGCGAAGGCACCGATCCTCTTCACGCCGACCGGCAACCTCGACGCCAAGGTCAAGGTCGAGATCCAGCGTGTGTTGCCGTCGGGCCGGGTCTACATCATGGGCGGCACCGCCGCGATCAGCCAGAAGGTCGAGGACCAGGTCAAGGCCATGGGCTACTCGGTCTCGCGCTTCCGTGGCCAGGACCGCTACCAGACCGCCGCGCTGACGGCGAAGGCCATCCTGCTCAGCTCGACGATCAAGACCGTCGTGCTCGTCCGGGGCAAGGGCAACCCCGACGCCACCCAGGGCTGGGTTGATGCCGTTGCCTGTGGTGCTTGGGCCGCGGACCGGGGCTACCCGGTCCTGCTGACCCCGCCGACCGGTGACCTCCACCCGCAGACCGCCAACGTCCTGACCAGCGAGAAGGTCACGACCGTCCACATCTGTGGCGGCAAGGCTGCGGTCTCGCAGCAGGCCGAGGACCAGGCGCGAGCCATCGCGACGACGGTCATCCGTCAGAGCGACAGCGACCGGGTCGGCACGGCCATCAAGGCCGCCAAGAACCTGTGGGGCTACACGGACGTCACGAACAAGGAGTTCCTGATCGTCCCCGGCTTCGGTGACCGCTTCGCATGGGGCGTCGCCGCTTCTCAGCTCGCCGCCAAGCGCAATGCGCCGTTGCTGCTGGTGGACGCCACGAAGACCACGAAGTGCCTCTCCAGCGACAAGGGCTTCCAGACCCTGTGCTACCTCGCCTCCGGCGGGAAGATCAAGGGCATCACCGCCATCGGTTCGACGTCGATCGTCTCTGACGGTGTCCTGGGCGCCGCTGCGGCCGCCGGCAAGCTGGCCAAGGACGACAACCCGCCATCGCGCGTGGCCGACCTCGGTGGCTCTGACCAGCCGCAGGACGACGGCACGGCCGTTCTCCTCGAGTTCACCGCATCCACGGACGCCGAGGGCGCGGACGTCTCCTACGACGTCTACTACCGCCTGCCCCCGGAGCCGGAGCCCGAGCCGACCGAGGAGCCCACGGAGGAGCCGACTGGCGAACCCACCGAGGAGCCGACCGGCGAGCCCACGGAGGAGCCGACCGGTGAGCCCACGGAGGAGCCGACCGAAGAGCCCGTCAACCCGCTCACGAAGGAGTCCGGGACGCGCGCGACCGACGTCACGATGACGACCGAGAACGTCGAGGGCGTCGACCTGGTCTCCCTCGTCGTCGACCTCTGCGACCTGGCCATCCCGCGGGACCCGGAAACGGGCGAAGCCACCTCCGAGACCCCGGAGTCGGAGTGCAAGGACGTCGAGTACGAGTTCATCGTCATCGCCAAGGACAGCCGAGGCAACGAGGCCGCGCCTTCCGACACGGTGGCCGTGGCACCCGTGGACAACGTCCCGGCCGCCCCGGCCGAGGCACCGACCGCGGAGAAGGCGTCCGGCGGCTTCACGACCGTCCGTTGGAAGGTCGCGCCAGAGGCTGACGCGGCCGGGTACGTGATCGAGCGCTCTGGCTGGCTCACGGCGATCGACCCCTTCCTGTTCCCCGCAGAGTGCGACTCCGACTGGACCGTTGTGACCAGCCAGAAGTGGCCCGACGGCAAGGTGAAGGGGCGCGCAGTCACTTCGATGACGGACGAAGGCAGTACACCGGGCGAGACGTACTGCTATCGCTATCGCGTCTTCGACACGACGGCGAACGAGACGGAGAACTCGCCTGAGCTCATGGAGTACACGGCCTGACCGCTCAGGTCACCGCGGTCGTCGTCAACTGGAACGGCGCCGACCAGCTTGCGGATTGCCTCAACGCCCTCCTGGATCAGGAGGGCGTTGAGCTTGCGGTGGTCGTCGTCGACAATGACTCGCACGACGACTCCCTGGCCGTCATGGCGCCGTTCGAGCAACGGGGCGTCCGGGTCGTGCCCAACGCGACGAACCGCGGCTTCGCCGGCGGCGCGAATGACGGCATCGCGGTGTGCGACACCCCTTTCGTCCTGGTGTCGAACTTCGATGTCCGTCCCGCCCGGGACTTCGTCGCCAAGGCCCTTGCGGCCTTCGGTGACGACCCGCGCGTCGGGGCCATCCAGGGCAAGCTGATCCGGTTCACGCAGGCACCCGGCGGCGGCGACGTCATCGACACCACCGGGCACGTTGCCTTCGTGACTCGCCTGTTCCGCAACCGCGGCGAGGGCGAGGTCGACCGCGGCCAGTGGGACACGGCTGGTGAGGTGTTCGGCGTCAGCGGGGCGCTGGCGCTCTACCGCCGCGAGATGCTCGACGATGTGGCCCTCACCGTTGGTCGGTCGCGACCGCAGCCCTTCGACGAGGACCTCTTCGCGTTCTTCGAGGACGTCGACCTCGACTGGCGCTGCCAGTTGCGAGGGTGGAAGGCGCTCTACGAACCCAAGGCCGTCGCGCGTCACGAACGCGGCGGGGCCGGCGTGCGCCGCACAGCCAAGGTGGAGCGTCTCAACTTCGTCAACCGCTGGTTCGTGATCGTCCACAGCGACGACCTCGGTTCGTTGGCCCGAGCGATGCCTGCCTTCGGCACGGCGAGCCTGCTCAAGTCCGTCGAACT
>CBDTZE010000242.1:0-3981 GCA_965364815.1 uncultured Nitriliruptoria bacterium
CGGGCCGCCAGAGCCCGCACCCGCCCCGGCACGCGAACCTGAGCCCGCGCCCGAACCCGAGCCAGACGTTCCGGCCGCACCGAGCCGCCCGCGCCAGACCGGCGAGATGTCGGACCTGCTTCGCGAGTTGCGGCAACTCTCGGACGAGTGACCGGGCCGCGCGCCCGCCTTCCTTCCCCGTCCAAGACCTTCACTGAGGTGCCCAGATGATCGAAGTCGGCAAGGCCGCGCCCGCATTCACCCTGAAGGACGCCGACGGCAACAAGGTCGCGCTCAAGGACCTGCGAGGCAAGCCGGTCGTCGTCTACTTCTATCCGAAGGACGACACGCCCGGCTGCACCACCCAGGCCTGCGACATCCGCGACCAGTGGTCGCAGTTCGAGGCCGCCGGCGCCGTGGTGCTGGGCATCTCCGCCGACGACCAGGCCTCGCACGAGAAGTTCCGTGGCAAGTACGACTTGCCACACACGCTGCTGAGCGACCCGGGCCACAAGGTCATGGAGAAGTACGACGCCTACGGCGAGAAGGTGCTGTACGGCAAGAAGACCGTCGGTGTGAAGCGCTCGACGGTGCTGGTCGGCGCAGACGGCAAGGTCGTCAAGCACTGGAAGTCCGTGCAGGCCAAGAAGCACGCCGAGTACGTCCTCAAGGCGTTGGCTGCACTGGACGCCTGACCTCGCGGCCGGGGCACCTCAGCCCGGCAGTCGGTTCCCGCGCTCGCCAGCAGGCCGATCGCGGCGTCGCGTGACGCCCGGATCGGCACCGGGTTGGGCGGTGTCTGCTCCGACGACCTGCCGGACATGGCCCGACCAGCCCTCACCCTCGACGCGGTCGCCGACGGCCGCATCACCCGGAGCCAGCACCAGTGCATGCGCCTCCACGGCGGCTTCGGACGTGACCCGTGTGACGGTCCACCGCTGCCGACCGGCACCGGCCTCGTCGCCCGCCGCGGGACGACCCGATTCCAGGGCCACGCTCACGAGGCGGCGACGGGGCCGACCCAACATCCACATCCGGGCGACCGCTTCCTGGCCCGGGTAACACCCCTTGGCGAGGTGCACATGGGTGGGCAGCAGGCCGAGTTCCTCGGGCAGTTGCGGACCGGTGATCTCGTCAGGCACGCGCGGGACGGCATGGACGACCTCGTGGTCCCGCAGGAGGTCGAGGTCGTCGGTGAACGCCGGGAGGTCGTTGTCGGCCAACCACGCAGCCACGGCTTCGGGTGAGCCCACGAGATCAACGCCGTCGGGGCGTCCCAGCACCCGCACGTCACCGGCGAGCAGACCCTGGCCGGCCGGCGGTGCGCCCGGGAACGCACCACGAACCCCGACCACGACGTCGTCCAACAGGTCGAAGGTCGCCTGCGACAGGAAGGTGCGCATCGCCAGGCCGTCACGCACGGACGAGACATGCGCATCGGGGACGACGAGCACCAACTGGTCCGGTTCGACGAAGACGTCCATCACGGCCTGCGTGGCCCCGTGGATGTCCAACCAGAGCGCTCCGACGACGGATCCGGGGGTGCGGCCGTCGATGCGTTGGCTCAGGGTGGCCTCGAGGAAGGACGCACGATCGGCTCCCGTCACCTCGAAGGCGCGACGGGTGTCCTTGACGACCAGGACGTCGGTCACTTCGGTGACGCGGCGGCGTCGAAGGACAGGGCGCTCTGCGGCAGCGCGAGACTGATGCGCGTCCCCGGGCCACCGGTGTCATCGACCCAGATGCGACCGCCATGGCGTTCGACGGCGCGCCGACAGATGGACAGGCCGATGCCGGTCCCGCTGACCTCCTCGACCTCGGGCGACCGCACGAAGATGTCGAAGACGCGCTCGCGCGACTTCTCAGGGATCCCGCGTCCGTTGTCGTCGACGTCGATCTGCCACCCGATCGCATGACGATGGGCGCGGACCGTGACTTCGATGGGGCGCTCCGGGTCCGCGTACTTGAGGGCATTGCCGACGAGGTTCTCGAACACGTGACGCAGCAAGCGCGGATCCGCGTGAATCGTGGGCAGGTCACCGACATCGATGGCGGCGGTCTCGCCCGGCGTGCGACTGTTGGCGACGGACCGCACCAATTCGCCCAGGTCTGTCGCCGACAGGTTCAGCGCACCGTGCACGGCCCGGGCGTACTCGAGCAGGTCGGAGATGATGGTGGTCATGCGCTTGTTGCTTCGTTCGATCGCGTCGAACATCGTCGCGCGGTCCTCGTTCAACTCGTCACCGAAGGAGTCCCGGAGCATCTCCAGGAACCCGGTTGCGACCGTCAACGGGCCCTTGAGGTCATGGGTGACGCTGTAGACGAGGTGCTCGACGTCGCGCGTGGTCGACCGAAGGGCGCTGATCGTGGCCTGGCGCGAGATCGCGTAGCGCAGGGCGCGTTCCAGTTGCTCGCCCCGCAGGTGTTGCTTGACCAAGTAGTCCTGGGCGCCGGCATCCAGCGCTGGGCTTCCATCCGCATTGCGACCAGTCAGGACCAGGATCGGGGTGTCTGGGGCCCGCTCCACGAGGGCCTCGACCACCTCGAAACCGCTGGCGTCCGGCAGGCCGAGGTCGGCCACGACGATGTCGACCCCGTCCCCGAGTTCGTCGATCATCTCGAGCGCGTCAGCCAGCGTCGTGGCCACGGCCACGATCTCGGCCGGGTGGTCGAAGACCTCGATGTGCAGCTTGAAGAGCTCCGCATCGGCGGGGTCGTCCTCGACGAGGAGAAGCCGGACCACGGGATCAGCGGTCACGGTCGACGGAGCGGGAGAGTCAGGCATGGGGACATAGCGGACCACGGCGCGGCCGATCCCGCCATGACGCCGAGCAAGGGTGACCGACTTGTCACCTCTGGAGCACCGGCGCGGCATCGTCGAGGGCCGCGTGGAGGTCCGAGGCAGTGGGGATGCCAGAGGTCCGGGCCCGCACGGTCCCGCGGCCGTCCATCAGGACCAGGGTCGGCACGCGGCGAATGCCCAGCCGGTCGGCCACATCGAGGTGATCTGCCGTGTCGACGTAGCGCCACGTGAAGTCCCCTCGGTCTGCCTCCACCTGCAGCAGCACCCGCTTGACCGCGTCGCAGGGCCCACACGTCGGCGACCCGAAGAGGACCGCACGATGCGGGACGTCGACGACCGGCAGCCCGAGCGCCGCGAAGTCGTCCGGAGGCAGCTGGTCGGTGGCTGCCCGGACCTCGCCGTCACGACGGGTCACGAGGCGGCCGACGACCCACGCGACGGCGATCACGGCGAGGACGATGAGGAGACGAGTGAGCATGGTTGTTCCTCAGGCGCCGCGGGCGCGGAGGCGCTGCCCGACGACGTAGAGCTCGCAGCCGACACAGAGTCCGGTCAGGGCGAGGAGCGACGAGAGAGCAAGGACGATCCCGACCAGAACCCAACCGATCGTCGTGGCGCCCGCCAGCAGGGCCACGAGGCCAGCACCGGCGAACACCAGGCCACAGGCCTGCGCGAAGCGAGGGGGCCCGTCGGGTTCGGTCGCCGGCGGCGGGCCCAGGTCGAACCGCCGTCGAACGAAGGCGAAGGTCCGTGCGTGTGGGCTCGCCTTGATCCCAAAGGCGGTCGCCACCGCGAACTGGAGCACGGCGTAGGCGACCAGGGCGATGCCGACCGGGCCCTGCACCACGATGGCAAGTGCCAGCAGCGTCATCGTCAGGGCGGCCCCGAACCGGGGGCCGCGGACGTCAACGACACCGTCGGGGAGGCCGCCGGCCGAGGCAGGCGGGGAGGTGGGGGTGGAGAGTGACTTGGTCATCACGGACTCGATGCAAGGTGGGGAGCTGAGGGTCGGCACGACGCGGTGCCAGCGTCAGCCAGGGGTGGTCGTGGCACGGACGACGGAGCCGTCATCCGCAAGGTGGATGCCGCACTCGCTCTTGCCCTGCTCCGCCCAGCGGCCGGTGCGGGGGTCAGCGCCGGGCGCGACACGCGAGGTGCAGGGTTCACAGCCGATGGACGGATAGCCCTCCGCGACCAGT
>CBDTZE010000243.1:0-3967 GCA_965364815.1 uncultured Nitriliruptoria bacterium
GTGTGCTTGACCATGAAGGCCAACTCCTCGGGCGTCGCATGCTCACCGGCGAGGACGAGGTCGCCCTCGTTCTCGCGGTCCTCGTCGTCGACGACCACGACCGGACGTCCGGCGGCGATCTCGGCGAGGGCCTCTTCGATCGTTGCGAAGGGCATCGTCAGGCCTCCTGGCTGGTCGGCATGTAGGGGGTGCGGATGCCCGCTTCGAGCATCTGCTCGACGTACTTGGCGATGACGTCGACCTCGACATTGACGAGGTCGCCGACTTGCCGCTGACCCCAGACCGTCACCTCGAGCGTGTGCGGGATCAGCGCGACGCGGACGTCCACACCGTCGGCCGCGGGTGCCACGTCCACGACGGTCAGGCTGGTCCCGTCGAGGGTGACCGACCCCTTGGCGACGAGATAGTTGGCCAGTTGCTGTGGTGCACGCACGGTCAGCCAGGTCGTCCCGGGTTCCTCCGCGCGGCCCACCACGCGACCGACGCCGTCAACGTGTCCCTGGACCATGTGCCCGCCGAAACGGGTCTGGGCCGACATCGCGCGCTCAAGGTTCACGGGATCGCCCGCGGCGATGCCGGCAAGGCTGGTGGCGTCGAGCGTCTCTGCCATCAGGTCGGCGGCGAAGCCACCCTCGTTGAGGAATTCGGTGACGGTCAGGCAGCAACCGTTGACCGCGATCGAGTCGCCGGGCTTGGCGTCAGAGACCACCAGATCGCAGGCGACTTCGAGGCGCGCGTGGCCCTCATGGAGGTCCAGCGCGACGACGCGGCCGACCTCTTCGACGATCCCGGTGAACATGGCAGGGCCTTGTGGGCGAGGGAGTGCCTCAGACCCGCCGCCGCGCATGGACCTCCAGGTCGTCGCCGAGGAGGCGGACCTGCCGGACGTCCAGTTCCAGCGGCCGGGCGATGGCATCGGGAACGGTAGGCAGATCCGGGGCGTCGGCAACATCCGGTGAGGCGTGAACGATCAGGTCGTCGACCAGTCGGCGATCCCAGAGGTCGCGCTGCAACGCCGGGCCGGGCTCGGCGAAGACGCTGCCAATTCCGACCCCGAGCAGGGCCCGCAGCGCCGCCTCGGCGTCGACCCGCCCGTCGACGCCGGCAACCAGGAGCACCTCGGCCCCGGCCAGCTCCAACGCGCGTCGCGCCTCGTCGAGGGCGCCTTTCACGCCGACGACGATGGCACCCCGCTGCACCACCCGGGACGAGGGTGGCGTCCGCAGCCGCGAGTCGAGGATGATCGGCCGTGGCTGACCCGCCGGCGCTTCGGCATCGCGGACATCCAGGCCCGGGTCGTCTGCCAGCACCGTGCCGACCCCGACCAGGACACCGTCGGCCAGTGCCCGCAACTCGTGGACCCGGCGCCGGGCCTCGACCCCCGTGACCCAGCGACGGCCCCGCAGCGCCAGTGCCCCGTCCGCGGTCCGCGCCACCTTCAGGGTGACATGGGGGCGTTGCCCGCCGGCCGCCACGAGGAAGCGTCGTTGCACCTCGCGGGCCCAGTCGCCGAACACGCCCTCGACCACCTCGACGCCAGCTCCACGCAACGTCGCCGCTCCCCCGCCCGCTGCGGCGCCGGGATCCGTCGTGGCGACCACCACGCGTGCCACCCCAGCCTCGACCAGCGCCCGGCTGCACGGCCCCGTGCGTCCCGTGTGGTTGCAGGGCTCGAGCGTGACCACGGCCGTGGCGCCACGAGCCGACGCGCCGGCCGCATCGAGCGCCACGACCTCGGCGTGTCGCCCCCCGACCTGTTCCGTGGCTCCGAACGCGAGGACGACACCGTCGCGAAGCAGCACGCAGCCAACCCCGGGATTGGGCCGCGCCACGGCGGTCGCCTGGTCCGCCAACCGCAGGGCCAGCGCCATGGCACGACGCTCGTCCGGCGTCGCGAGCCCGGCCACCGTCAGTTCCCGGGGCCGCGTCGTTCTTCGTCGCCACGACGGTCGACCGAGTAGTTCGAGGTCCGGCCGTCGGCCGCCTTCTTCGCGAACGACTTCATCTCCGTGGCCAGGGCGATCGGCTGGCTCGGGTGGCTGAACTCGCGGCCGGTCGAGGTGGTCACGCCGATCGAGATGGAGACCGGCGGGTACTCCTGCTCGATGCCCTTGCGGTCCTTGACGAGGATGAAGCCACGCGCAAGGTCCTCGTCCGCGTAGAGCGCCCGCATGCACGGGTCGAGATTCTCGCAGACCGCCGCCGCGATGGCCTCACCCGTGTCGACCTGGCACACCACGACGAAGTCATCGCCGCCGATGTGGCCGATGAAGTCCGAGGCCTCGCCGTGAGCGGCGACGGCGTCGATGATGACCTCCGCGGTGGCCTTGATGACCTCGTCGCCCTTCATGAACCCGTAGTGGTCGTTGTACGCCTTGAAGTTGTTCAGGTCGGCGTACAGCAGGCAGAACTCGGCGGGGTTCTCAACCCGTCGGCTGATCTCCTGCTCGATGCGCGTGTTGCCCGGGAGCCCCGTCAGGGGAGACACGGTGCGCATCTCGTTGGAACGCCGCAGCGTCGACTGGACGCGCGCGACCAGCTCGTCCGGGTCGAACGGCTTGGTGATGTAGTCGTCGGCTCCGGCGGCCAGCCCGGCGATCTTGTCGTCGGCGTGGGCCTTGGCCGTCAGCACGATGATCGGCAGGTGGCTGGTGCGGCCGTCGAGGCGCAGGCGCCGGACGGCCGTGATTCCGTCCATCTTCGGCATCATGACGTCCATCAGGACGATCGCGGGCCGGTCCTCGATGGCCTTCTGCAGGCCCTCTTCGCCGTCGGCTGCCTGTTGGACCTCGAAGCCCGCGAGTTTCAGCGTGACGTCGAGGAACATGCGGATGTCCTCATCGTCGTCGACGATCAGGACAACGTCGCTCACGAGTCGACTCGCTGGCCTGAACGAGCGTCTTCCAGGATGGCCAGCAGCGCGGCAGCACGGTCCGGCTTGCCGTAGACCGCCGAGCCGGCGACGAAGGTGTCGGCCCCGGCCGCTGCGGTCTGACGTGCCGTGCCGATGGCGATGCCGCCGTCGACCTCCAGGCGGAAGCCGAGACCGCGGGATGCGCGACGGTCGGCGACCTCCTGCAACTTGGGCAGGACCTCGGGCATGAACGACTGGCCGCCGAACCCGGGCTCCACCGTCATGACGAGGACGAGGTCCACCACATCAAGAAGGGCGTCGAGGTGGTCGAGGTCCGCCAGTGCCTGGTGCGGACGGATCGCGATGCCCGCCCCGCCACCTGCGGCCTGCAGGAGCTTGACCAAGCCGACCGGGTCGTCGTCGACCTCCGGGTGGAAGGTCACGGAGTCGGACCCGGCCTCGAGGAACTGTGGGCCGTAGGTCCGCGGGTCGGTGATCATCACATGCGTGTCGAGGAACCGGTCCGTCGCGGCACGGATCTGCTTGACGACGACGGGCCCGATCGTGAGGTTGGGCACGTAGTGGCCATCCATGACGTCGACGTGCACCCAGGGAGTGACGCCGGCGACCTCGGCGATCTCCTCGCCGAGGCGAGCGAAGTCCGCCGACAGGATCGACGGCGCAACGACGAGTTCGTGCGACACGTGGGAGCCTCTGCAAGGAGTTGGAAGCGACAGCCTAACGGTGCGTCAGGGCCGAGGTCAGACGGTTGGACGTGCAACGACGATCACATCAGGCTGGCGGATCACCCCAGGTCGCGATGAACATGCCGTCGGCATCGTCGACGTCGGGACGGACCTGGCGGACCGATCGCTCGCCCAGGTGACGCGTCGCCGCCTGCACGGCCTCGTCGGCAAGGACGCCCAGGGTCTCCGCCGTGGTCCAGGTGCAGACGGCATAGGTGAGTCGTCCGCCGGGGGCCACACGCGCGGCCGCAGCCACCAGGAGACGTGACTGGAGGTCGGCCAATGCGATGGCATCCTCCGGCGTGCGACGCCAACGCACCTCGGGTCGACGACGCCCGACACCCAGTCCGGTGCACGGCGCGTCGAG
>CBDTZE010000244.1:0-3946 GCA_965364815.1 uncultured Nitriliruptoria bacterium
GCGACGGGTTCCGGATCGACCGCGATCGGCTCCGGGTCCTCCGCAATCGGCTCGGGGACTGGCTCTGCCATGACAGGCTCGGGCTCGGGCTCGGGCTCCAGCGCCACGGGCTCGGGGTCCAGCGCGACAGGCTCGGGCTCGGGCTCCACCGCCACAGGCTCGGGGTCCAGCGCGATCGGTTCCGGCTGTGGCTCGGGCTCGGGGTCCGGGTCCGCGCTCGGCTCCGACGCAGGCAGTACGTCCGCCGACGACTCCGCCTGGCCCTGGGCAGCCGATGCTGCGCCCGCGATGGGAGCGGCGTCGCGCGATCGCGCGGCCGGGCCTCCGACCACCTCGACGGCGGCGGTGTGGATCTCGTCCTCCTGCAGCAGGACCGCGTCGGCGGCCGGACCCAGGGGAACGAAGGTGTCGCGCGAGCGGACCGAGGCGATCTTCCCGGTGTAACCGCGCTCCACAAGGGCGGCGACGACCATGTCAGCGATGCCACCGGATGCTCGGGCCTCGTCGACGACGAGCACGTGCTGGCACGCATCCGCGTGCGCCTTGACCAACGAGGTCGCGAACGGCAGCAGCCACCGGACGTCGAGGACGCGGACATTGACGCCGCGCTCGTCCGCCAGACGCTTGGCGACGCGACGCGACATGCGCACGCCGTTGCCGTAGGTGACCAGCAGGAGTGCCGGCTCACCGGCACGTCCGGGCTCGTCGTGGATGCTGACCTCGCCGGGGTAGGCGATGTCGCCGGCCGCCGGATAGTCCGTCAGCCAGCCACCGTCGCCAGCACGGTGCAGGTCACGCTCGTGGTACTGCGCGATCGGTTCGAGGAAGACCACGACGCGGCCGAGCGCCTTCGCCACGGCCAACGAGCCACGCAGCATCCGGGCGGCCTCGTCACCACGGGACGGCACGGCCAGGACGATGCCGGGGATCTCCCGCAGCGCCCCGATCGCGTTGTCGTTGTGGAAGTGCCCGCCGAAGCCCTTCTGGTAGGCGAGGCCGGCAACACGGATCACCATCGGGTTCGTGAACTGCCCATCGGAGAAGAACGACATCGACGCCGCTTCCCCCCGGAGTTGGTCGATCGCGTTGTGCAGGTAGGACAGGTACTGGATCTCCGGGACCGGCAGGAAGCCCATCAGCCCAGCGCCCTGCGCCGTGCCCAGGACCGTGGTCTCGTCGAGGAGGGTGTCGAACACGCGGTGCTGCCCGAAGGCGCGCTGCAGGCCGGAGGTGACGCCGTAGACGCCACCCTTGCGGCCGACGTCCTCGCCGAAGACCAGCATCTCCGGGCGCCGCAGCATCTCGTCGGTCAGAACCGAGTTGATGTGGGTTGCCATCGTCCGCTTGACGGGTTGCGTTGCGTCCTCGGGGAGGTGGTCGTGGAAGGCCTGGGATCGGGCCTCCTTGGACACGACCGCATCGCGGACGGCGTCCTCGCGCGCCAGGTCACCGTCCGTGCCGCCCAGGGCGTCCATGACCTCGCGGGCCGTCGAGAGGTGCGGCTCTGCGCCGATCTCGATGGCCAGGGCACGAACCTGCGTGCGCGTCCAGCCGACGATCCCGCGCAGGGTGTCGGGCGTGGCAACGTTGTGCTCCAGCAGGAACCGGGCCATCGTCAGGATGGGGTCGGCGGCCTCACTGGCGCGGATGTCGGTCAGGGGCCGGTACCCGGCTTCGTGGTCTGAGCCGGCGTGGCCCCAGAGCCGCACCGTCGGCAGGTGCAGGAAGACCGGCATCCGACGTTCGCGGGTCAGCGTGACCGCTTCCTCGATCGTCGCCCAGACCTCACCGACGTCCCCGTCGGCACGCAGGTAGCGCAGGTGCTTGAGGTTCCCGTAGGTGTCCTCGATCCATCCGCGTGGCGTCGGGACGGAGATGCCCAGTCCGTTGTCCTCGCAGACGAACAGGATCGGGGTCGAGGCGCCGAGGCGCTTGGAGTAGCGGGCGGCATTGATGCCGCTGAGGGTCGTGGCGTGGTTGGCCGAGGCATCACCGAACGAGCACACGACGATGCTGTCGCGCGGCACCTCGAGGTCGTGGTCGAGTCGCTTGGCGAGGTCGATCGCGAACGCGGTGCCCGTGGCCTTCGGGGGGTGCGACCCGATGGTCGAGGTCTGCGGGATCATCCAGTCCGCCCGGGAGCCCCACACCTTGTGACGACCACGCGAGACCGGGTCCGTCGCCGCCGAGGCCAAGGAGGCCAGCACATCACGAACCGGGTTGCGGGCCTCGCCCGAATCCGCGGCCGCCCGTCGTTCCCGCGCCATGTAGAAGCCGCCGGACCGGTAGTGCAGCATCGCCGGGTCGGTGGGGCGGGTCAGCGCCCCGACCATCGCGTTCATCTCGTGGCCGGCCGAGGAGATCGTGTAGAAACCCTCGCCGCGTGACTTCATCTCGCGACCCACGACGTCGAGGACGCGGCTGCGCACCATGTCCTCGAACAGTTCGACCGCCGCCCGGGCGGTGAGTCCGCTCCCCGGGGAGACCTCGTCGGTCGGGTCCAGCAGCTGCCCGTCTGGCGGTGGCACAGCTTCGGTCAGCAGTTGGTCGAGATTTGCCTCGACTGCTGCGACGCGGTCGGTCGCATCTGCCATCTTGCGGTTCCTGTGTGCCGGCTGTCGTGCAGTCAAGCGCTTCCCGTAGCCTCGTGCCGGATCGCCTGAAGAGACCACCGCATGAACCTGTCCCCCCGCGGCCTGCTGCGCTCCGCGCGCCAGGCCGGTTCGTTCGCCCAGAACGCCCTCGAGGTGGCGCGCTTCGGGGGGCTGCAGGTCGACGAAGAGTCCTCGCCCCGCGACGAGGTCCACACCGACCACCGCTACACCCTGCTGCGCGCCCTGCCGGACAGCAGCGCCCCCGGTGAGCGCCCGCCCGTCATCCTGGTGCCCCCGATGATGATGACGGCCGAGGTCTACGACGTCTCGGTCTCGACGTCCGCCGTGCGCCACCTCGCCGACCTGGGCCTCGACCCGTGGATCGTCGACTTCGGGTCACCCGAGGACATCGAGGGAGCGCTGACCCGCACCCAGACCGACCACGTCACGGCCGTCGTGGACGCCGTCGAGCGCGTCCGCAAGGAGACGGGGCGCGACGTCCACCTCGGCGGCTACTCGCAGGGCGGCATGTTCTGCTACCAGGCCGCGGCCTACCTCCGGGGCGAGGGCATCGCCTCGCTCATCGGCTTCGGCAGCCCGGTGGACACCCACCGCATGATCCCGTTCGGCCTGCCCGGCGGCGCCCTCACCAAGGCCGCTGCTGCCCTGGCGCGTCCCGTGTTCGGGGCGCATGGCCTGCCCGGCTGGATGAGCCGCAACGGCTTCAAGCTGATGTCGCCGGTCAAGACCGTGCAGTCGCGCATCGACTTCCTGTTCCAGCTCCACGACCGCGAATCCCTGATCGAACGCGAGAGCCAGCGCCGGTTCCTCGACGGTGACGGTTTCATCGCCTGGCCCGGACCCGCGCTGGCGGAGTTCATGGAGCAGTTCGTCGCCCAGAACCGGATGATGTCCGGCGGCTTCCAGGTCGAGGACCGACTGGTCACGCTGGCCGACATCGACGTCCCGGTGCTGCTCTTCACCGGTGAGGTCGACGAGATCGCGCCCGCCCCGTCGGTTCGCGCCATCACCATCGCCGCCCCGAAGGCCGACGTCTTCGAGATCAGCCTGCGCTCCGGCCACTTCGGCCTGGTCGTCGGCTCGAAGTCGGCCGCGATCACCTGGCCCGCCGTCGCGGCCTGGGCCGCGTACGTCGAGCACGGCGGGGACCTGCCGCTGGACGCCGTGCCGGTCACGGCGGAAGACGTGACGCGCGAGGTCGAGCACGAAGGCGGCTTCGACGCCAAGTACGGCGCGGAACTCGCGGTCGGCGTGGGCATGGGTGTGGGACGCCAGGTCGCCCGCACGGCGACGGGGGCGTTCCGGACGGCGCGCATCCTCGTTGACGGCGC
>CBDTZE010000245.1:0-3942 GCA_965364815.1 uncultured Nitriliruptoria bacterium
GGCCCGTCCTCGGGGTCGGCGGCCGCGGTCCCCGCCAGCATGCGGTTGCTGCCGGCCGGGGACTCCCAGGTCGCCATGAGGCGGTGGTTGGTGTTGGGGGTCAGGACGTCGTGGCAGGACCAGAACTGCCCCTGGATCCTCTCCGCGTTGATGTCGAGCAGGACGTAGCCATGGTCGTCACCCTGCACGAACTTGATGTGCGGGTTGTCGGCCTTCGTCGATTCCTCGACCGCCACCGACCCGGTCCGGTACGGAAAGCCGAGGGTCTTGTAGAAGCTGTTCGACGTGACGCTGGGGCACACGAACTCGACGGCGAGGGACCCCGCGCCCGTCAGCGGGTTGTAGGAGCCGTCGTACGGGTCGTAGGCGACCTCGGCGGCCCACGACGAGTGGATGTCGCCCGTGAGGACCACGACGCCGGAGACGTCGTTGTCGCGGATGTGGCCCAGGACCCGGTTGCGTTCCGCCGGGTACCCGTCCCAGGCGTCGCCGTTGACGGGCGTGCCGCCGGGGGTGACGAACAGGTTCGGGGCGTCCGGCAGGCCGGAGATGCCCGACGGGTAGGCCCCGGCCTTCCACTGCATCATCATCACCTGCTGGGCCAACAGCTTCCACTGCGAGGTCGAGGTGGAGAGCCGGTCCAGCAGCCAGGACCGCTGCGCGTCACCGATCATGGTGCGCTCCGGGTCGTTCAGGTCGCCCTGGAACGGCGCGGTGGGGTCCTGGTCGAGGACACCGGCGGCGGGCTCGTCGCGGTCGTCGATGCGCGTGTCCATCACGATGACGTCGACAAGATCGCCGTAGGACAGCCCGCGCCACAACTGGAGCTGGTCGGTCGGGGCGTCGAGGCGGACCGGCATCCACTCGTCGTACGCCTTGAGGGCCACGCGCTTGCGCTCTTCCCAGTCGCCCTCGGTGTCGGGCTGGTGGTTGACGGCGCCGTCACGCCACGAATTGTCCGTGGTCTCGTGGTCGTCCCACGTCGTGATCCATGGGTAGAGCTGGTGCAGACGCCGCAGGTCGGGGTCGAGCTTGTAGTGAGCCTGGCGGCCCCGGTACTCGGGCAGGGTGACCTGCTCCCCCTCGGGTTCGTGGGAGCGGCCGATCTCCGGGCCGGGGCCGTAGCGCCCCCGCGGGTACTCGTAGACGTAGTCGCCCAGGTGCAGGATGGCGTCGAGGTCGTTGCGCTCCGCCAGTCGGGCGTAGGCGTTGAAGAAACCGCCCTCGTAGTTGGAGCAGGAGACCATCCCGAAGCGGATGCGTTCGGCCGCGCCGGACGGGGCGGTCTTCGTGCGCCCGACCAGTGACGATCGGCCATCAGGGGCCGTGAAGGCGAACCAGTACCACGTCGCGGCGTCCAGGCCGCCGACATCGATCTTGACCGTGTGGTCGCGGTCCGCGTTGGTGGTGACGCTGCCCCGGTCGACGATCTGCGTCAACTCCGGGTCGGACGCAAGCACCCACGAGACCGCGGGTGCGCCGCCCACCGCCGGGTCGATCCGCGTCCACAGCATGATGCTGTCGGCCGTCGGGTCACCGGAGGCGACGCCCCAACTGAAGGGAGCCAGGTCTTCGTCCGCACGGGCCGCGGGGCGTGGCGCCCCGAGGGCGATCGCGGCAGCGCCGGCGGTGGAGAGGCCTGCACGCTGCAGGAAGCGGCGTCGATCGAATGTGGTGCTGGGCACGGAAACTCCGGCATGCGGGTGAGCCCGGCAGGCTATTCCCCGCGGCAGCCAGCGTCCCGTGCCTGCCGTCGTGCGTTGTGCTCGCGTCCGCTCAGGACCCGCAGCGGGCCTCGACGGCGGCGAGAATCTCCAGCACGCGTTGGCGGTTCACACCGAGGTCGTCACTGCCCAGGCGCGATGCGGATCGGATGTCGACGAAGCGGAGGTTCGCCCGCATCAGGATCTCGACGTCGTCCCGGAAGCCGAAGAAGGGTGTCGTGGCGACGAAGTGGACGTAGTTGCCGGTCTCGTCGGCGACCGTGATCCCGTCCTGGGCGGTGATCACGTCACGAACGGTGGCGAGGAGTTCGGCACCGACCTGGCCCGGGCACTGGATCACGGGCATCGTGGTGTCCGGGTCGTCGTGGCCGGAGACGACACAGTTGGCGCTGCCCGCAGGACAGACACCCAGGGAGCCGTCGACGACGCCCAGCGTGTCGGGCGTTCGTGAGGTGCGTGCCCAGACCTGGACGACGGCCGTGCCGAGCGTGGCGAGGATCACGATCGCGAAAACAAATCGTTGAATGCCCAAGGACATGTGCGTGGCCTCCCCGACGTCAGGTCCGTCGGACCACCTTACGCCCTGCTTGCGTCGTCGTCCGCCACGCAGAGCACGAGTCGGGTGGCGCCGATCGGATCCCGTGTGAGGTAGGCGACCTCGACGTTCTTGCCGGTCTGGGCGAGGGCCCGGCCGAGGTCCGCGAGCGCGCTGGCCCGATGGGGGACGTTCACCACACGGGCGGGGCGAGGTCGGCCAACCGTGACCGGCGTGTCGCGCAGGGCGATGCGCGTCGCCGTGGGGGCCGGCGTGCACAAGTGGATGATCGCCGTGCCCGCGCCGGTGAAGGCGTTGAAACCGATGATCGGCACGCCGGCGGTGTCCAGGGCCTCCATCACTGACGCCAGGACGCCGGGCCGATCGGGCGCGACGCACTGCACGTCGAACAGGCCGTCGGGGATGCCGCCGAGGGGGTCGTCCGCGCCTCCCGCCTGTTCCATCGTGCCCGCCTCTTTGCTTGTCGTCGCCGCGCGGGGGACGCTACTGCCCAACGCGACAACGGAACCGGTGTGGACAGCAACGAGGACCGACTCCGAGAACGCTCGGTCGAGGTGCTGGAGGCCGCGTGGTCCCCGGAGCACAAGTGCTGTCGACCCAACCCCGGGACGTATCCGCATCGATGGCTCTGGGACTCGTGCTTCCACAGCATCGCCTGGGCGGCCGTCGGCGACGATCGGGGCCTGACGGAGTTGCGCACGACCCTCGGTGCCCGCTTCCTGTCCGGCTTCGTGCCGCACATGGCGTATCACGAACCGACGATCGCGCGGGGGCCACGCGACGACGCCTCCTCGCTCACCCAACCACCCGTGTTCTGCCATGCGGCCGCGCTGCTCAAGCGGGCCGGGTTCTCCCTCGATACGGAGATCATCGAGGGCTGTCGGGCCGGACTGCAGGCGCTGTGGGACCTGCGCATGGACGCCAACGGCATGCTGGTGATCCTGCATCCGTGGGAGGCCGGCTGGGACGACTCGCCACGGTGGGATGCCTGGGCGGGGCGACGTGACTGGGAACGCAAGCACTGGACACAGGTGGACCTCGACCTGGTCGACGCGCTCACGTTCGACGAGGAAGGGGTTGCACGCGACTCGTCCGCCTTCGTCGTCGCCTCGGCGGGGTTCAACGCCATCGCTGCCCACGCCGCCATCGCGCTGGCGGGCCTGACCTACGACCCGGTCTGGGCCTCGACGTCTCGCGACCTCGCCGACGCGATCGACCGGACGTGCTGGGACCCCGACCAGGGAATGTGGATCGACCGTGTGCACGTGGGCGACGCCAGCAGCGCCGCCACGCCAACGCTCGACGGCCTGCTGCCGGCGCTGGTCACGACCGACCCGGACAAGGGCCGCCGGGCCGTCGAGGTCCTGCGCGAACGGTTCGTCTGCGAGTTCGGCGTCTCCTACGTCGCCACGGATCACGAGGTCTTCAACGCTGACCAGTACTGGCGCGGCACGGCGTGGGCTCCGCTGGACCACTACGCCCACCAGATCGCTGAACGCTGGGGCGACGACGACCTGGCCCAACAGATCGCGCGGGCGTCACGTCGCGGAGCGCTGACCAGCGAGATGGCCGAGCACCGCAATCCCCTCACCGGTGCCGGTCATGGCGCAGTGCCGCAGACCTGGACCGCAGCAGCGAGTTGGTTCCCCGATGTCTGATCCC
>CBDTZE010000246.1:0-3920 GCA_965364815.1 uncultured Nitriliruptoria bacterium
GGAGCTGAGTCCCCCGACGCCCCGATCACGCTGATCCCCGGTCTCGACATCCCGTTGACCATCGCCCCGACCTACCGGATCAACTCCGGCGGTCCGGCTCTGGACGGATGGCAGGCGGACAACCGCACGTCTCCGTCGCCGTACGCGACCGGCGCCATCGGTGACTTCGCGGCGACGACGCGCACCGTCAGGCTGAACTCGTCCGTCCCGGGCGGCACCCCCAAGGCGATCTTCTCCACCGAGCGCTACGACACGGACCCGACCGGCGTGCCGTTCGGCTACGAGTTCCCGGTCCTTCCCGGCACCTACACCGTTCGCGTGCACTTCGCGGAGATCTTCTCCGGCGGCCAGAGCCGCGGGTTCCGGCGCTTCGACCTGACGGTCGAGGGCGCGCGGAAGCTCACGAACTTCGATGTCTACGCCCGCTGGGGTGGGTACCGCGGTGGCACCAAGTCCTTCGTGGTCAACGTGACCGACACCGTGCTCGACGTCGAGATCATCCCGACCGTGAACCTGCCCCGGATCATGGGCATCGAGGTCATCCCGGGCTCGGTGAGCCCCCTCGACCTGCCGGAGCTCATCTCCCTCGATGATCTCCCGATCAGCCCGGCCGTCCCCGCAGTCCCGGCCGTCCCCGCAGTCCCAGCCGTCCCCGCAGTCCCGGCCGTCCCCGGCACCCCGGCCATCCCCGGCACCCCGGCCATCCCCGGCACCCCGGCCATCCCGGCCATCCCGAGCGTGCCGACCGTTGACGTCCCCGACCTCGACGACGAGATCGCCCCGCTGACGGGCGCGATCACCGAGGTCCTCGGCGATGTCGAGGCGACCGCGGACGACGTCGCCAACAGCCTGTCCTCGGACCTCGCGGAGGGCGTCGACCAGCTCGTGGCCGACTCCGGCCTCGGCGGGGGCCCCACCAACGCGACGACCCAGTTCCTGAGAACGATCAACGCGGTCCTCGTGCAGTACGGGCTGATCGAGCCCGACGACGAGCCGTCTCCGTCCCCGACGCCCACCGCGACCTCGTCACCGACGCCGACCTCGACGCCGACCAGCAGCCCGACGCCCACCGCCACCCCGACGCCGACGCCAACGCCGACGCCGACCGCGACCGCCGCGCCGCCGACCAACGTCCGCTACGACGTGAAGATCGAGGTCGGACAGAACTGGAACCAGGTCATCGCCAACAACAAGGCGGGGACCACCTACCTCATCGCCAAGGGCGTCCACCGCCTCCAGAACGTGATCCCGAAGCAGGGTGACACGATCATCGGTGAGTCCGGCGCGATCATGAACGGCGCGAAGCTGCTCTCCGCATCGTCCGTCTCGTGGGTGAAGGAGGGCAACCTCTGGTACGTCGGCGGGCAGAAGCAGGAAGGCTGGTGCACGCCCGAGCAGAACGGCCTGAAGAGCAACGGCAACACCCGCCACATGTGCCCGGAGGAGCTGTTCGTCAAGGACAAGCAGTGGAACCACGTCGCGAAGGGCAACGTCCGAGGCGCCGGCACCTGGTACTTCGACTACGCCAGGGACCGGATCTACATCGGCGTTGACCCGTCGTCGCTCGGCAAGATCGAGGCGGCCGCGGCCGCGTACGCGATCACCGGCGAGTACGTCGGCAACGTCACCATCGACAACCTGATCGTCGAGAAGTACGCCACCCGCTCCTCGCACGGCGCGGTCCACGCCCACAACGCCCCGTTCTGGACGATCCGCAACGTGACGTCGCGCTACAACCACGGCGGCGGCATCACGACGGGCCCGGGCACGCTCGTGGCCAACTCCAAGGTCCACCACAACGGCCAGATCGGGATCGCCGGCTTCGGCATCTACCGCCAGGGCGCCAAGAAGGGCCAGGGCGTCGACCGGAAGATGATCATCCGCGACACCGAGATCCACAACAACCTGACCCTCGACTACAAGTGGGGCTGGGAGGGTGGCGGCACCAAGATCCGTGAGACGGACGGGATGATCCTCGAGAACGTGTGGAGCCACCACAACAACGGCCCCGGCGTCTGGTGGGACGTCTACAACCATGGCGCGCAGATCCGGAGCAACCTCATCGAGGAGAACCAGATCCGCGGGATCATGTACGAGCTCTCCCATGGCCCGACCAACATCCACGGCAACATCGTCCGCAACAACGGTCGCACCGTGAAGCCGGCCTATCAGGGCAGCCAGGTCTACGTCTCGTCGTCCGCCGGCATCGAGGTCTACAACAACCTCACCGAAGGCGGCCAGCGCGGGCTGATGATCCGCTACGACGGCAAGCGATCCCCCAAGACCGACGACGTCCTCGTCCACGGCAATGACGTCACGCTCGTGGGCGGCTGGTCCGGCTTCACCCAGGAGAACGGCGAGAACGGCGCCAACTGGAGCAACGGCCGCGTCCGGTTCTGGGACAACACCTGGCGCACGACGCGCCCGGGGCAGGACTTCTACTGGAACAACAAGACCATTGACTGGTCCGCCTGGAAGCGCAGCGTCAACGGCGACGGCTCGAAGCTGGTCACCTCCGGCGCTCCTGGGACCCTCCCGGCTGGCGAGCGGAGCTTCACCTCCTCGCGGTACGGAGCACGCTGACCCACCGATCCACAGCCCCTTCGGGCCCGGCTCCTCGTGAGCCGGGCCCTTCTTTTGTGGGTTTCACAGGCCACGCGGGGCTGGCTCTGCAGGAGCGCACGCAAGGCGTCCAGATGGACGCACTTCGGCGTCCGGGACAGGCGCCCTACGGACGGCCACCGATCGTGACCGCACAACCGGGCTCCGCCACGTACCGGGAGATCATCTGGCCCGTTGCGCTTCTTGACCCCCCGATCAACGGCCAGACGGCCGGGACGCATGGCAAGGTGTGCCCGGTGTGACACCTGTCCCATGCCGTCCCTGTGTGAACCGCGCGACGGTATGAGCACACCACCCGCCAGACCTGGAGCCCTCACCAGTGCAGTTCCCCTCCCTCCTCAGACCAGCCGGCGTCGCCCTCGTCTTCGCCCTCTCGAGCCCGTTCATCTCGGGCTTCGAGCCCGTCACGCAGCCGGTCGCCCTCGTCGGCACCGCCCAGCAGGGCAGCGTCCTCGCCCTCGGCACCGCCGGCCCCACCTCCTACAAGGTCAACTCCGGTGGCCCCGCCATCGACGGCTGGAGCGCCGACACCTTCGACGACCCGTCGCCGTGGGCCATCGGCCGTCGTGACGGCTTCGCCGAGACCGGCGAGCCCATCACCCTGCACGACACCGCACACGACTCCGGCGCCCCCCGCGAGCTCTACGCCACCGCACGGTGGGACGCTGAGAAGCGGGACGGCCGCTTCGGCTACCGCTTCCCGGTCGCCCCGGGCACCTACGAGGTCGAGCTGCACTTCTCCGAGAACGACCGGTCCGCGATGCGGTTCAACGGACGCCTCTTCGACGTGCGCATCGAGGGCGAGACGGTCCTCGACGACTACGACACCTACCAGCGCGTCCGCGGCCTCCGCGGTGTCGTCGAGACCTTCACCGTCGAGGTGAACGACGACGAGATCGACGTCGTGCTCGTGCCCCGCGAAGGTTACGCCCGCATCCAGGGCGTGGCGGTCCGTGCCACCACCCCGCAGGCCGTCGAGCAGGTCCTCGCCGCTCCCGCGGCGGTCGTGCCGGAGCCCGACCTCCCCGAGCTCGACGCCGTCCTCGAGCCCGTCGTCGACGCCGTGGTCGTCGCACCGATCGTCACGCCCACCGCGACACCCACCGAGACGCCGGCGCCGGTCCCCACGTCACAGCCGACCGTGCAGCCCACGTCACAGCCGACGGCACAGCCGACCAGCCAGCCGACGTCACAGCCGAGCCCGGAGCCGACCAGCCAGCCGACCGCCGAGCCCGCCCCGGCTCCTGCACCCGCCCCGGCACCCGCCCCGGCACCCGCGAACTCCAACATCGCCCACG
>CBDTZE010000247.1:0-3920 GCA_965364815.1 uncultured Nitriliruptoria bacterium
GCCATCGGCTCGATCCACTGTGGGTCGTCGAACGTGTAGGCACGCTCAACGAGATAGTCCTGCGGGTCGACGAGGAAGTCGACCTCCGGCGGATGCTCCAACTCCGCCATCTGTGCCGCCCACAGGTCCTGGTACTGCGCCTGACCCGCGGAGATCACCGGGGCCCAGGCGTCGCCGTGCTGCGGCAGGAAGACCTTGGGGTGGGCGTGCTCGACGTAGAGCCGCGGATCCTTGAGGCCGGACACGGGCTGGTCGAACCCGAGGATCGCGTTGGACATCACGTCGACGCAGCCCGGGAAGGCGTCCAGCGCGGCGATGATCTCCGGCGTGGTGTGGATCGGGCCGGACGAGTTTCCCCAGAGCAGCGTGAAGTCGCCCTCGCGGAAGTGGTGCAAGAGGATCGCGTCTCGAGCGCCCTCCCGCAGTTGCCCGAAGAACCGGAAGCCTTCGTCGGGGTCGGTGGCGAAGTGCTCCGCATAGGGCTGCGCATCGAAGATCGGCACCTGCGGGTCGGGCGAGTTGTCCGCGCCGGGCGCCGCAGGGTCGGAGTGGATGTGCTGCAGGATCGTGACGGGTTCGACGTCCTCCCAGACGCGCAACGACGTGATCGTCCCGACGGTCGCGGCATCGCCGACGACCACGCAGGTGAAGTCCGTCGGCACACCCTCGCGCTCCGCCCCTGCGACAGCAGTGTCGCAGTGGCCCTCGCCGCCGACGATCGTCGCCCCGCTGAGACCCGCGATGTAGCCGAGGTCCCCGGCATGGTCGAAGTCGCCGTGACCAAGGAAGATCGCCTCAGGCTCCAAGGCTGCCAGTTCCTCGCGCCCGATCGGCACCGTGTCGTTCGTGGCCCCGATGATCTCCCAGGCGTCCAGCAGGAACAGGTGGCCCTTCCACGTGGCGACGAAGCTGGACACGCCCACCCAGTGCAACGTCACCATCGTCGGGTCGTCGTGGTTGGGACCGAGCAGTTCCTGACGCAGTGCCAGCGCCGCCGCGCTGACCTGCGTGTCCGCCGCAGCCGGCAGCGGCACGAAGTCCTCGGGCGCGACACGCGTCGCCTCGGCGAATGCCGGCAGTCCCGCGCCGGGCCCCAGCAGCGCCCCGACGACGACGGCCGCTCCCACTGCCTGGACCAGGGCACCTGTTGCACGCATGACGGACTCCCTCGGCGCCATCCCCGACGCTTCTGGCGCAAGCCTGCCACGTGGCCGCTCGGTCCGGTTGGTGCACGGACGTCGGTGGCATGCTCAGATGGACCCTCCCCCCACACGCAGGACGAGCTCGTGCAGACCTGGCCCTTCGCCTTCGCCCCGAAGTACCAACCCGCCTTGGCACTCCTGGGCATCCGCCCCGACAACTCGCAGGTGACGACCGACGACGACGGCTTCCACGCCACGTTCGGCCACCTGTCGGTCCACACGCCGTGGTCCAACGTCAAGGACGTCCAGGTCAGCCGCGACTACCAGGCGATCAAGGCGATCGGCCCGCGCGGCTCGTTCAAGGATCGGGGCGCGACCTTCGGCACCAACACCGTCGGAGGCGTGTGCCTCTGCTTCCACGAGGGCGTCACCGCCCTCGCCGGGCCGCTGATCAAGCACCCGGGCCTGACCGTCACGGTCGCGGACATCGACGGCCTGGCCGCCGAGGTCCGCTCCCGCATCAACTGAACCCCGTCAGGCCTTGGCGGCGATGGCCGCGGCCGCGATCGGCTGCGCTGCGGCGATCCGCGCGAGAACGACCTCGCGCGGCATGATCGCGAGGGACTCGGGCAACGGCGGGGACACGGTCGAACCCGTCGTCGCGACGCGGACCGGCTGGGCGACCTTGCCGAAGCCCATCTCCAGCGTCTCGGCGAGGGAGCGAAGCCCGGCCTCGATGGCCGCGGCGTCCCAGTCGAGGTGGGACAGGAGCGTCCCCGCTGCTGTCAGCACCTCGTCGGCACGGCCCTTGGAGAGCACCTTGTCGACGGCGACGGGGTCGATCTCGAGGACCTCGTCGGTGAGGAACGGGCCGGCGTAGGCCTGGATCTCCGAGAGACGCTGCATGCGCTCCTGGACCAGCGGCACCATGCCGTGGACGACGGCGCGGTCGCGGTCGGTCGCCGGCTTGGAGATCAGGGGCGTCCAGTCGGGCAGGCCGCCGTCGATCGGGTTGCCGGACTCGTCGTTCGCATCGGGTGCGTAGGTGCCGTCGAGGAAGGGCAGCAGCAACTCCCCCAGCACCTCGGGCGCCAGGTCACGGATGCGCTCACCGTTGAACGCGGAGAGCTTCTGTTCGTCGAACGCTGCGGCGGACGAGCCGACGCGGGCGAAGTCGAAGTCCGCGATCATCTGCTCGTCGGTCATCCGCTCCAGGCCCTCGGAGTGCGACCAGCCCAGCAGTGCCAGGTAGTTGCGGACGGTCTCGGGCAGGAAGCCGCGACGGGCGAACTCCTGGATGGAGACCGAGCCGTGGCGCTTGGACAGCTTCTTGCGGTCCTGGCCGACGACCATCGCCAAGTGGGCGAACTGCTTGGGCACGTCCCATGACGGGTCGCGCGGGGGCAGGCCGACCTCGGCCAGGGCGTCGTCGATCAGGCCACCCTCGACGAGGTAGCCGTAGAGCACGACCTGGCGCGGGGTGACCGACAGCAGGTCCTCGCCACGGCAGACCAGCGAGATGCCCTGCGAGACGTCGTCGACGGAGTTGGCCAGGGGGTAGGTGGCTGCGCCGTTGGAACGGCGGATCACCGGGTCGGACTCGTTGGCCCAGTCCCACGTGACCTCGCCACGAACGAGGTCGTCGAGCGTCCACGTGCCCTCGGTGGGCAGCTTCAGGCGCAGGACCGACGGGTTGGCCGGGTCACCCAGCTGCTCACCCTCGGCGGGGCGCTTGAAGACGGGCGCCAGCTTCGCGGCCTGCTTGGCATCGCGGAAGGCCTGGAGCTCCTCGGGGGTGCGGTGGTCCCGGTAGGTGTGGCCGGCCTCCTCGAGGCGACGCGCGACCGCGGCATAGAGCTCCGTGCGCTTGGACTGCTGGTACGGGCCGAAGGGACCGCCGACACGCACGCCCTCGTTGACGTCGAGACCGACCCAGGTCATGGCGTCGAGCATCGACTCCATGGACTCGTCCGTGGCGCGGTCGGCGTCGGTGTCCTCGATGCGGAACAGGAACGTCCCGCCGTGACGACGGGCGTAGAGCCAGTTGTAGAGCGCGGTGCGGACCGACCCGACGTGGAGCACGCCACTGGGGGCGGGGGCGATGCGGACGCGAGGGAGTGAGGACACGACGGAACCGAGCGGTCGGCGAGGGAGGTGCGAGGTGGCCGCGGCGAGGCATGACGCCGGGCCGGACCACCTCGAACGCTATCGACGGGCGACCCGCCTGATGTGTCGTATTGCCGCTCATGCGCGGCAATACGACACATCGCGGCACCTCGTCCCAACACGGTCAGGCCGTGGCGCTCGCGGCGAGGGCGCGCAGGCGGCCAACCTTGATGACGCTCAGGACCGTGCCGACGACCAGCACGCCGTAACCAGCGGCCGTGACCGGAGCGGGCCACGACGAGGTGAACATGTGCGCATAGGCCAGGCCGATGACCAGTTCGATGACCAGCAACGGACCGATCAGTGACTCCGGCAGCAGCTTGGAGGCGGCATTCCACGCGACCGTGCCCAGCCATGCCGATCCGAAGCCGAGGGCCAGGACGACCAGCAGCCAGCGCATCGGGTCGGGCCCGACGCCGCCGGTCACCAGGCCATGGCCAAGCAGCGGCAGGGCGAGCACACCCGCGGCGAAGCCGACGGCGCTGGTCCACTGGGTGCTGTTGACGTGTGTGCGTCGCAGGAAGCGTCCGTTGTCGATCGCGTACCAGAGCCACACCAGGATCGAGGCCAGGCCGAGGGCGAAGCCGACGGCCATGTCCACGCCACCTGAAC
>CBDTZE010000248.1:0-3862 GCA_965364815.1 uncultured Nitriliruptoria bacterium
CGACACCCAGGCCGCGAGCCGTGCCTGGCATGAGTTGGGCCAAGCCGATCGCCCCGGCGTGGGAGACGACGGACGCATGGAAGCCGGACTCGCTCCACACCAGCGCCGTGAACAGCGCCCCGTCGACGCCGTTGCGGACGGCGATCGCCTCGACCGCCGATGCCCACTGGGCTCCAGCCGACGGGAGTTCGTTCACCCACGGCGGGGGCGGTCCGTCCAGGGGCAGGTCGGCGGGCGGCACGAGTCCGCCTTCGAGGGAGACCCTCGCCAGCGTCCGTCGCAGGTGCAGCGACAGGGCCGCGAGCGCGTCGCGGTCCGACTGCAGGGCGGTGAACACGGCCACACGCTGGCGTCGCAGGTCGGCGAGGTTGGCGACGACCGCAAGCTGGCGTCGGCGCAGCGCATCGACCGCGGCGGCTTCCTCGCTGGCCTGGAACGCGGCTCGTCGGGCCACGTCACGCAGGTCGACGTCCTCGCCTCGTGCCTCGATCACTGCGGTCAGGACGGTTGCGGTCTGGTCCTGCGTCGCACGTTCGTCGGCAACGATCCGGTCCACGGCCGCGGAGGCCAGCAGCACGTCATGTGGTCGTCGGGCGCCGGACGCCATCCGCAGTCGCAGGTGAAGGTCCGCCGCCGGTCCGTGCATCCAGACCCACGCGATCCGTGCCTCGAAGGCGGTGCGTGCCGCGTCGCGTTCCAGCCGTCCGGTCGACAGTTCGGCATCGAGGGCCAACGCCTCGGCAAGGATCCTGGCTTCCGCGGCGGCCGCCTCCAGCCGTCCTCGGGCCTCCTGCAACTCGTCGGCCAGCCCGTCGAGGGCTGCGCCCGCTGCGGCCTCGGCACGTTCGGTCGCGGCCAGCTGCGCCAGCGCGGCGTCCAGGCGTTCCTGGGCCGAGGCCAGTTCCTCGTCGGTGGCGTCCAGGCGTTCCCGGACCGCTTCGCGGTCCTCCTCGGTCGCGGTGTCCGACGGGGCGTCGGTCGGGACGATCTGGGGCGTGCCGATGGCGCCTGCTGGAGCGCCGCTGAGCAGGACGACAGCGACCGCCGCGAGGGCGGTCGAACGACGCAGACGTGACGGCAGCACAGGCGGGCCCGAGTGGGATCAGGTGGCAGACGGTAACTCTCGCACGTCGCGCGTGGCAGGCTGTGGCACACGACCTGTCTCCGGGGACCCACGTGCGCCGTCGTCTTTCTGTTCTTGTCGCTGCTGCGACTGCCGCTTCGCTCGCCCTGTTGGGCGTGCCCGTGGCTGCCCAATCGGAAGGCCCGACGGTCCACGTCGTGCTGCCGCCGGGCAACTCGCAGTACTTCTCGCAGGCAGCCTTCGCCCAGTTCGGGGCGCAGGAGGCCGGCCCCGGGGGCGTCAACCCCGACAGCTGGGGTGCGAACGTCGACGACCAGCGCGAGCTCTACTGGGGCTTCGAGTTCCGTGACGGGGCGCTGCGCCCCGAACCGTTCTGCGACGACCCGCAGTCGCCCCGACCCGGCGTGACCATCTGCTTCGACGAGTACGGCGTGCCTGCCGTCTACGCCGACGACAACGAGGACCTCTGGTTCGGCGTCGGCTATGCCGTTGCCCAGATCCGCCTGTTCCTCGTCGACGCCATCCGGCGCACGGCCCGCGGCACGCTCGGCGAGCTGGCCGGCGGCGCCGCCAACGTGCAGGACGACGTCGCGACGCGCATCACGGCGTACTCCGAGGAGGAGTACGAGGCCATGGTCCGTGCCTCGTCGGCGGAGGCCGTGGAGAACAGCGAGGGCTACGTCGACGGCTTCAACCAGTGGGTCAGCGAGGTCCGGACGACCAAGCGCGACCAGCTGCCCGCCGAGTACGCGGTGCTGGGCGCGGAGCCCCAGCCCATGTCCGTCGCGGACGTCGGCGCGATCGGGGCGCTGTTCGTCCGGTTCGTCGCCGCCGAGGGTCGCCAGGAGATGCTGCATGTCGAGGCCCTGCGGGACCTCGAGGCCAAGTTCGGTGTCGAGGAGGGCCGCGCCCGTTTCCAGGACCTCGTCTGGCAGGAGGACGCCAAGGCCTCCGTCAGCGCCCACGAGCCCTTCCTGCGCACCGCCTACGCGGACAAGCCGGCGGAGTTGGAGCGTGTGTTCCAGCAGATGGCCGACTACGCCCAGACCGTGCCGCTGGACCTCGCGTCCGGTGACGGCACGGGTGACTTCGCGGTGCCCCAGTTCTCGCCCGGCCTCGACGGGGTCATCGGTGCCGTCGAGGGCGTCATTCCGCCGTTCGGCAACGATGACCAGGCCGTGGCCCGCGCGACCGACCCGGCCGCGATGGTGGCCCAGGCACTGGACGGTTTCCGTCGCAAGCTCCACGGTGGCTCGTTCCTCATCACCATCGCCCCCCAGAACACGGCCGACGGATCGGCACTGCTGCTGTCCGAGCCGCAGCTGCTCATGTCACCGCAGCTCCTGCTGGAGATCGAGATCCACGGCGCCGGTTACCACGGTCGTGGCTCCACGGCCCCGGGCGTGCCCGTCCTGGGCATCGGCTACAACAATGACCTGGCCTGGGCGCTGACGACCGGCAACTCGAAGACGATCGACTCGTTCATCGAGACCGTGCGTGAGGACTCCAACAGCGACGGCAACCCCGAGTACTTCCACGACGGCGTCTGGAAGGAGCAGGAGTGCCGCGACGAGACCGTCGTCTGGCGTGCCACGCAGAGCGGCGTCCCGATCGGCCCGCCCGTCAACTCCGTGACCATCCCGGTCTGCCGCACCGTGCACGGCCCGATCGTCGCCACCTCGGCCGACGGCGAGACCGCCCGTTCGACACAGTTCGCCACCTGGATGCGCGAGGTCGAGACGATCGAGGGTGTCGGGTTCTGGGCCAAGGCCAAGACCCTCGCCGAGTTCGAGGACCTCACCAGCCGCGTCAGCTGGAACGAGAACGTGGCCTACGCCGACAAGGAAGGCAACATCGCCTGGTGGCACCCCGGCCTGCACCACGTTCGCAACCCGGAGACCGACCTGCGCCTGCCGATCCCCGGCACCGGTGAGTTCGACCACGGCGGCTTCCTGCCCTTCGACCAGTTGCCCCACGAGGTCAACCCGCCCGAGGGCTACATCGTCAACTGGAACAACAAGGCCGCGCACGGCTGGCTCGACCAGGGCGGTCGGTCGAACACCTCTCTGCCGGCCGGCCCCGCCAGCCGTCACGCGATGCTCCAGGACTTCGTGGCCTCGCGCACGGACTGGACGATCGACGACCTCAAGGTCCTCGACGCCCATGCCGCAAGCCAGGACCACCGCGCCCTGCAGTTCCTGCCGCTCCTGCTGGGGCTGCGTGACAACCCCACGCTGACGGCCACGGACCGCGCGGCCTTGGACATCCTCGCCGGATGGGACGGCTCGGCCAACGGCCCGGGTGCCGACTTCACGTTCGACTACGAGTCGACGCCCGCGACCGTCGGTGCCGCGCCCTCGATCTTCCACGCGACGATGCTGGCGCTGCCGGAGTTGCTCCTCAGTGATCTGCACACGCCCAACCGTGACCTGCTGGCGGCACAGATCCCCATGGGGCGTCACTTCTACGACGCCAGCGCGGCACTCAACCTCGTGCTGCGCATCCTCGACCCGTCGTCGTCCTCGCTGACGCCGTCGTCCGACTACCTCGCCGGCCGGACCCCGGACGAGGTGCTCCTCGCCGCGTTGCGTTCGGCCACGGCCGAACTCGGCGGCGGCGACCTCAGCGCCGTGCGCACGGACTACGGATCGATGGAGCCGGTCTGCGCCTCGGTCGGCGGAGTCATCGGGCCCTGCCCGATGATGCCGTTCCTGGAGCGAGGTTCGTGGATCCACCTCGTCGGCTACCCCGGCGCTGGACCGATCGCCCCGCCACCGG
>CBDTZE010000249.1:0-3844 GCA_965364815.1 uncultured Nitriliruptoria bacterium
GGAGGTCGGACGCGATGATCGGGCACCCAGTCGCCAGGGCCTCTGCATAGACGAGGCCGAACCCCTCGGATCGGCTCGGGCCCACCAGGACGTCCGCGGCCGCGTACCAGTCGGCGAGGTCGTGATGGGGTTGGTGGCCGTGGAAGGTGACCTGATCACCGAGGCGGAGTTCGGACACCTGCCGTTCGAGTTCCGCCTGTGCGACGCCCTGCCCGATGATCGCGACGGCAACGTCGGGGTGTCGGGCGATCACCTGTGGGAGTGCGGCGAGGAGGAGGTCTGCGCCCTTGCCCCAGACCAGACGCCCCGTGAAGAGGACCAACGGGCGGTCGCCGATCCCGCGCGTTTCACGGCGTCGGCGGCGGGCGCCCTCGTCCGGTCGGAAGACGTCGGTGTCGATCCCCATGGGGGCGACGACGGCGGGGGTCGACGCCGGCAGGCCGAGTTCGTGGGCCCGATCGACAACGGCCTGCGAGACCCCGGTGAACGCATCGAGGTGACGCAGGGTCCAGCGCAGCGCCGGCTCACCCGCGCGACCGAGGCCGAAGACGTCGCTGCCATGTGAGGTCCCCACCAGGCGCGGAGCCTTGCTTCGGCCGCGTGCAAGCGAGCCCAGGGTCCCCTGCGGAACGATCCAGTGGGCATGGATGGCATCCCACCGCCCTCCGTCGCGCAGTTGGCGGCGAAGCGCCGAGCCCATCGCCCCCAGGTACGTCGGCACCTGGAAGGCGGTTGTGGGGTGGGCCTTCAGCGTCGGGAGTGCGGGCCCGTCACGGAGCAGACCCGGTCGGTCGGTCCAGTACGCGAACCGTTCGACGTGGACCCCGTCGACGACCTCGCTGCGTTCGGCGCCGTGTGAGGTCGGTGCGACGACCACCACCTCGACGTCGTGATGCTGGACGAGTTGGGCACAGAGGTCATGGACGAAGCCCGGGTGGGTGTCGCCCGACCAACGTGGGTAGGTCGAGGCGGCGACGAGCAGGCGTCGGCTCATGCCTCGACCTCCGGGGCGAACGTCTGGCGCAGACCGCCGGCCAGGGCGGCAATCGTCGCGACGGCAGCCACGGCCACGAGCGCGAGCACGGGGTCCGACCAACCCGAGAACAGCATGGCCGTGCGGATCCGGTCCGACCAGCCTCCCGGCCACCAACTGGCAAGGGTCGTCACGATGCCGAGTCCCTGGAGCAGGGTCGCGAGGGCGGCCGCGGTGGCGATGGCCGTCGCCGCCCGGACCCGTTCAGGGGCATGGGGGCGCAGGAGGCGGACGAGGTGCGCCAGGCCGTGCGCCGCCAGTGCCGCAAGCGCCGGGGCGCCGACGAACAGGTAACGACCGTGGAGACCGCTGGGGACGCCGCTGCGTTGATAGCCGCTCCAGGCAGCCCACAGGACCATGGCCAGGGTCGTGAGCAGCGGCAGCAGCAGCACCACTCCGACGTGGGTACGACCTCGCACGACCGGTGACGCAAAGGCCATCGTGAGGAAGAGCAGGGTTGCCAGCGTCGCGATCCAGACAGACCATCCCGGGATGCCGAACTGCTCCACCCCCAGTCGGCCGAAGCCGGTCGATGTCAGGCGTTCGGCGACCTCGCGCAGCCACGCCGTCGTGGACGGCGCCAGGGCGTCCGGGGCGTCGTAGCTGAAGGCCCGGGGCGCGAGGGTCTGGTGTTGCACGAAGGTCGCGATGACGAGCCAGCCGCCCGCGGCGATCGTTGCGACGGCAGCGATCGCGACGGGGACGGCCCGACGGACCAGGCCGGGCAGGTCCCGGCTGCCAGCGGTGCCGGCGGCGAGCGCTGCGGCGACGATCCAGACCGGCGCCCCGATCCCGAAGATCTTGGCCGCCATCGCGACCCCGGCACCGACTCCAGCCCACGCCGCCGTGCGACGTGTCTGGTCGCCCGTGGCCATCCACGCGACGGCGAGGGTGGACAGGGACGTTCCGGCGAAGAGCAAGGCGTCGTTGTTCACCGTTCCGGCTGAGTGCGACAACTGCGGCGCCGCCAAGGTCAGGGCGGCGGCGACGAGTCCGGCCCACTGCGCACGTCGGTCGCTGGGTCGGCGGCCTGACCAGACTCCGGAGGTGGTCATGGCCAGGCGGGCCGCGACCCAGAAGGCGACCCAGGGCATCGGCAGCAACAGCAGGATCGACCAGACCCGCCACCGGGCCAGCGTGGCGTCCCAGGGTGCCTCGTCGACGCCGTCGAGGCCCAGCGTCGTGACCACGGCGTCCAGTGCGTCGACGGTCACGTAGTAGGCGGGAGGGTGCGATCGGGCGGCGTTGCTGAACCTCGCATCGGTCGTGCCGGGAGGTGCGAGGTCCGGATAGGGCGGGCGCTGGTCCAGCGGGGCCGCCTCCGCGGTGTTCAGCGGGGTCCAGGGGATTCGCGGCAGCACCCGGTGGTCGACGGGCACGATCCCGACCTGCTCGTACGCGGCGAAGAGGTCGGGGGAGTAGCGGAGTTCGGCGATGGGGTCGACGCCGAACTGGTCGGTCAGCGAGAAGCCGGCGATCCGATCGACGTGCGCGCCCTCGTCCGGCCCATGCAGCAGCGGGACGCCGATGGCGTAGACGACGCCCAGCAGACCGAAGATGCCGACCAGCGCCCAGGCTGCCAGCGGGGTGGCTCGCAACAGACGCCAGATGACCAGGTCGTCCTGTGCCGCCTGGCCCGTCGTGGGTCGGGGTTCAGCGGGATGGTCCATCACGCTGCGCCCTTCGCATGGCTCGCCGGGGGATGGCCCGACACTACACTCGGCCCTTCCCGCGACAGCGCACCGAAACGGCGGCCAGATGTACCGAGGGGCCCGTGTGGCGGTGCTCGTGCCCGCCTACAACGAAGGCCGGCAGATCCGCGGTGTCGTGGACTCCATGCCGTCGTTCGTCGACGACATCGTCGTCGTGAACGACGCGTCAACGGACGACACCGCCGAGGTCCTGGACGCCCTGGCGCAGGAGAACCCTCGCCTGCGCGCCATCCACCTCGAGGTCAACCGGGGCGTCGGTGGGGCCCTGGCCGAGGCGTTCGCCTGGGCCCGCGACAACGACCTCGACATCGCCGTGACGATGGACGGCGACGGGCAGATGAACCCGGACGACCTCTGGCGTCTGCTGGACCCGATCGTCGACGACGTCGCCGACTTCACCAAGGGCAACCGCTTCACCACCCGCGAGGACCTCAAGCGCATCCCTCGGCTGCGCCTGTTCGGCAACGTCGCGCTGAGCGTCCTGACGAAGATCGCCACGGGCTACTGGTCGTTGGCGGACAGCCAGTCCGGCTACTCGGCGTCGGGGCGCGTCGTCCTCGACGAGGTGCCCTGGGACCGCGTCTACGCCAAGTACGGCCGACCCAACGACCTGATCTGGCACGTTTCGATGGCGGGTGCCCGAGCCGCGGACGTCCCGGTCAGCGCCGTCTACGGGGTCGGCGAGAAGTCGACGATGAAGATCCTGTCGACCTCGTTCGGGATCTCTCGACTGCTGCTGCGCCGCTTCTGGCAGCGGATGTTCATGAAGCACATCCTGATCGACTTCCACCCGATGGTCTTCCTGTATGTCCTTTCGGCGTTGGCGGGCATCGCGAGCCTGCTTTTGCTGCCGTGGGTCATCGCCGGCTTCATCGCCACCGGCCAGTTCCCCAAGTTGGCGGCCATCGCCCTGATCGGCACGTCTGTCACCTGCGCCAACGGGCTGTTCCTGGCGTTCTTCATGGACCTGCACGCCCATCGCCATGTCTCCCTGCCCTTGCAGGTGCCGACGGGGCGCCGCTCACGTCCTGGGCCTGCGCCGGTACCGCCGAAGAGGGCACGGTGACCGAGGCCGCCGTCGACGTTGCGGACCCGTCGG
>CBDTZE010000250.1:0-3815 GCA_965364815.1 uncultured Nitriliruptoria bacterium
TACATGGTCAACGAGGGCCTGAACCCCGACTCCAACTTCCACGCGATCGGCAGTCACTGGGACGCTGTGTGGCCCGAGGCAGCGACGCACCAGGTCAATCAGCCCATCCGCGGATCGCAGTCGACGCTCGTCGTCGCCGGCGGCGGGACGGTGGTCGATCTCCTCGGCCAGGTCCCCAGCACGATCCTGCTGGTCGACCACGCGCTGATCCGGACCTTCTACAAGGGCCTGGTCGGGCTGGTTGTCATCGGTGGTGGCCAGAACCCGGAGATCTTCGCCGGTTCGGCGCGCTCCGCCGAGGAAGAGCCGGCGGCACCCGCGACCGAGTCCAGCGATGGCACCTCCGTCTCGATCCCCGCGCAGGCCTTCGACCCCGCCAACGCCGACCAGGCGTACAGCCCGCGGAGCCTCACGGTCACCGCCGGCACGACGGTGACGTGGACCAACGAGGACATCGTCCCGCACACCGTGACGTCGGGGACCTCGGACGGGACAGTCGTCTCGCCCGACGGGACCTTCGACTCCGGGAACATCGCGGTCGGCGACACCTGGTCGGTGACCTTCGACGAGCCCGGCACCTTCAGCTACTACTGCACGCCGCACCCGTGGATGCAGGGCGAGGTGATCGTCGAGGCAGGCTGACGGCCAAGGTGGGTGAGGTGGCCCGGCGCCCGTAGCGTCCGGGCCACCTGAGCACCCGGAGCCCACGCCATGTCCGACGCCACACGCATCCACACCGAGGTGGACGGTCACGTCCTCGTGATCACGATCGACCGCCCCGACAAGCGCAACGCGTTCGACCGGCAGGCACTGCACGAGTTCGCGGAGGCCTACGGGAAGCTGGAGGCAGACGACGACCTCTGGGTCGGTGTCGTGGTCTCCAGCGGCGACCACTTCTCCGCGGGCCTGGACCTCGCTGACGTCGCCCCGGCGATCAACGAGGGCGGTCCGGCAGCGCTGTCGGCCCACTCCGCGGTTGACCCGTGGGGCGTCTTCGGCAAGCCCGTGTCGAAGCCGGTGGTCGTGGCGCTCAACGGCCTGGCCTACACGCTGTCGATCGAGCTGGCACTGGCTGCGGACATCGTGATCTGCGCCGACGATGTTCGTCTGCGACAGATGGAGATCTCGCGCGGGATCATCCCGTTCGGCGGGGCGACGTTCCGTGCACCGGAGAAGCTGGGCTGGGCCAACGCGATGCGTTGGAACCTGACGGGCGAGGAGTTCGACGCGGCCGAGGCGCTGCGAATGGGCCTGTGCTCCGAGGTCGTCCCCGCCGGCGACCACGTGGCGCGGGCAATGGAGCTTGCGCAGTTGGTCGCCAGCCAGGCGCCCCAGGGTGTCCAGGGCACGTTGGCGAACGCCCGCATCGCCCGGGACCAGGGGACCGAGGCGGCGGCGGCGCACCTCGCTGACCTGCTCCCGAAGATCATGCAGAGCAAGGACGCCCAGGAGGGTGTGCTGTCCTTCATCGAGCGGCGCGAAGCGGCCTTCACGGGGGAGTGAGCGGGCCGCGGACTGGCGTGGTCGTTCCGGTCGCTCGGAACGACCGTGCCGGAGCGCGCGTGCGTGAGAACTGAGGCGGCCGTCGGCCGTTGGGACGACACCATCACCCGCCGCATGGCCACGCCCGGCTGTCCGGCGATCGTCACCTCCGCCCACCTCGGAGCCCCCATGCCCTTGCTCGACGTTTTCACTCGCCCCGTGGTCGCCACAGGCAGCGCCGCGATCCTTTCGCTCGGCCTCATCACGGTCGTCACCAGCGGGCAGGACGTCACGCGCGGCCCGGCTGTCACGGCCCCGACCCACGACTCCGTCAGGATCGATGAGTCCGCGCTGGCCCCGCCCAACGTGGCGCAGGCCCAGGCTGCCCCGCTGGCCGAGGCAGCCGATGGTCTCGACGCGCTCTACGCCGAGATCGGCCTGCCGGTCCCCGGCGAGCTCGTCGCCCGGTCGCAGCGCCCCGGCTGTGCCCCGAGCGCGTCGTCCACGACCGGCACGGACTCGGTCGCCGCCGACGCCCCGGTGTGGACCCCCGACGTGACGGTTGCCGAGGCCAACCTCGCCGACCCGGGCACGGCCCCGGAGTTCCAGAAGCGCGCCGACATCATGGCCGGCCACGGGATGTGGATCTGGCAGTACACGAAGACCGAAGGTGGCAACTACCAGCGCATGGTCGACAAGGCCGTCACTGCCGGGTTCGACCACCTCTGGGTCCGTGTCGGTGACTCACGTGACGGGTTCTACGCCCGGGAGTACCTCGACGAGTTGGTGCCCCTGGCCCACGCCGCCGGGCTGGACGTCATCGGGTGGGGCTTCCCCTTCCTGCACGACCCGTTGGCGGATGCCAGGTGGACCGTCGAGGCGATGAACTGGGTCGGCCCGCACGGCCGCGGCATCGACGCGTACTCGCCCGACATCGAGCGTGAGACCGAGGGCGTCAAGCTCTCCGCCAAGCGCGCCGTCGTCCACCTCGCCGCCTTGCGCGAGGCGACGACGATGCCGATCATTGCGACCGTCTATCCCGCGACCGACTGGATCTGGGAGTCGGGCTACCCGTACGCGGAGATGGCTCCCTGGATCGACGGCTTCGCGTCGATGGACTACTGGACCTGTGGTGACTCCGGCTACCGGGCACACCAGACGATCAACCGGCTGGCGCCGCTGGCTCCGGTCCACGTGATCGGGCAGGCGTTCAACGGCGGCCGCAAGGCCCCGCCCAGCGACGGGGAGACCCTGCGCTTCCTCGACACGGCCGTGCGTGACGGGGCGGTCGGAGCGAGCTGGTGGGTGTGGCAGCACGTCACCGACCTGCAGTGGAACACCATCGCGTCCTACCCGTGGGAACGCGCCGTCGCGTCCCACGCACGCAATCCCCAGCCGCCGATCATCCCGGCCGGCTGACTCCGAGCACGCGGTCGGTGACGTCGACGTGCTCGTACAGGTTGTCCGGGCCGTAGACCATGATCGGGGCGTCGAGCGTCCCGAGGTCCGTTCCGAGGATCTCGTCCAGCAGGATCCGCCACGTGTTGATGCCGCGGAGGTCCTCGGGGAGGACCAGGTCACGTCCTGGCAGGAGGATCGCGGAGAGCGTCCTGAGCTTCTCCTGCAGGGCGGGGACCGGAGCGTCACGCCAGTCGTAGTCGCCACCGGTCCGGGCTTCCGGGTGCGGGCCCTCGTCCGACTGGATCACGATGATCGGCCAGGTCTCGGGCGGTCCGGCGAGGAAGCGGTCGAGGATGTCGTCGAGTTCGTTGTTCACGAAGCCGAGCTGGCGCAGGAAGTTGTCCTCACGCGTCCGGCTCTTCGACACCGGGCGAGACACCGGTGACCCATCCACCTCGAACACGTAGGGCTCGTGGGGCAGGGTGATGTGGGCCAGGATGAAGCGAGGGCTTTCGCGATCCTGGGCTTGCTCGTCGCCCAGTCGCTTGAGTTCCTGGAGTTGGAACAGGGAGTACAGCGGCGAGCGCTCGTGCCAGACCATGTCCTCCAGCGCGGCGTCCTCGCCGTCGGCGCCGCCGAGCCCGGCCGGGGCGATCTGGCCCTGGAAGACGCCGACGAACTCCGACGTGCCGTCCAACCTGAGGTTCGTCGTGGCCGAGTTGGCGCGTGAGGTGGGCGACCACCAGGTGCCCATGTGCACGTAGTCGTAGCCGACGCTCGTCAGGGTCCGGCCGAGGGCGTGGTCACGCAGCAACGCGTAGGCCGGGGCCCACTTGGTGGGGTCGTCGGGAATCTCGGTGATCAACTCGTCGACCGGTTGCAGGTTCCAGGTCGCAGCAAGAGACATGCCCGTCGACGGGTAGTTCGCGAGG
>CBDTZE010000251.1:0-3810 GCA_965364815.1 uncultured Nitriliruptoria bacterium
ATCGCGGCGTGGGGCAACCTCGTCAACCGGGTGCTGTCCATGACGGGGAAGTACTTCGACGGCGTCGTGCCTGACGCGGTCGACATGGACGCGACGGACGACGCCCTGATCGCCGAGGTCGACGCGGTCCTCACCGACCAGGCCGAGCTCTTCGAGAAGGTCGAGCTGCGGGCGGCTCTTCGCCGGGCGGTCGACGGCGCCCAGGCGGCCAACGCCTACCTGTCCGAACGCGCACCGTGGACGACCGCCAAGACCGACATGGCGCGCACTGGCACCACCTTGCGGGTGGCGTTGGAGGCGATCAACGGGCTGAAGGTCGCATTTGCCCCATTTCTCCCCTTCACGATGGCTCGCCTGCACACCATGATGGGATTTACCACCCAGATCGAGGAACACGGGTGGGGTCGGCAACCGTTGGCATCCGGCACCCAGCTGCAGCCCCCCACGCCGCTGTATGCGAAGGTCGAGTCACTCGAAGAGGAGTGAGGACCCCTCCCCACCACACAAGGCACCACCATGGCCAGCTCCGGCATCCGCCGCAAGGTCGACGACCTCGGACGCGTCGTCATCCCCGTCGGTCTTCGACGCAACCTCGGCATCGACGAGGGTGACCTCCTCGAGTTCTCCGTCGAGGGAGAACGCATCATCCTTGCCCGGCCCAGCGATCGCTGTGTGCTGTGCGCGGCCGACACCAGCCTCGTCGAGTTCCGCGGCCGCCGCGTCTGCGCAAGCTGCGTGACCGAGCTCGACGTCGCACGGGACAAGCAGGGCGTCGTGTCGCCCCCGATCGATCAGGTCGTGATGTTGCGTGAGACCGAGCCGGCGTCCAACACGGCCTGGTAGACCACCTTCTTGGGTGTCCCGGTCAGACGGGCCACCTCGGCAATCGCCTCCTTGCGACTGCCGCCCGACGCCACGGCGTCCCGGACCATCTCGGCGAGTTGTTCGCCGGTCCGGGGCGCTTCCTGGGTTTTCGGGGCGCCTTCGACCACAAGGGTGAGCTCACCACGCAGCCCGTCGGCCGCGCCCTCGGCCAACTCGGCCAAGGTGCCGCGGCGGAACTCCTCGTGGAGCTTGGTGAGCTCGCGAGCCAGCGTGGCGGGGCGGTCCACGCCCAGCGCGGTGGCCAGGTCCTGCAGGTCAGCAGCGCCCCGGTGCGGCGAGACGAACAGCACCATCGTGCGTGGCTCGACCGCCAGTTCGTCCAGCCGCTCCTGGCGAGCCCGCCCCTTGCGCGGCAGGAAGCCCTCGAAGGTGAAGCGCTCGGAGGCCAGGCCCGATCCGACCAAAGCCGCGAGGACCGCAGAGGCTCCGGGCACGGGCACCACGGGGATGCCGGCGTCGAGGCAGGCACGGACCAGGCGGTGTCCCGGGTCGGAGACCGCCGGGGTCCCGGCATCGGAGACCAACGAGATCGCGGCCCCTTCCTGCAACAGCCCGATGATCTCGTCGACGCGCTCGGCCTCGTTGTGATCGTGGAGCGACTTCATCGCCACCTTGACCTCGAGGTGCGCCAGCAACTTGCCGGTCCGGCGGGTGTCCTCGGCCAGCACGATGTCCGACCGCGACAGCACGTCGGCACCCCTGGCCGACAGATCGCCGAGGTTGCCGATGGGCGTCGCAACGACGTGCAGGCGCCCCGCAAGGTCCTCGGCGGGGCGCGTGGTGGGCTCGGTCACTTCGGATCGGCCTTTGGGCGAGGAGTAATGTGCGGGACGTGACGACGCCAACCGAACCGCGCCGAGGCCTCACCAGCCATCCCGCGATCCACCACCTCCGCGCCCATGCCCACTGGTTGGTGCCGGCGGGCTTGGTCCTGCTCTCGATGGCGTTGCTGTTCTGGCGGCTCGACCAGCCCCCGCGGATCATCTTCGACGAGACCTACTACGTCGAGGACGCCAAGTCGTTCCTGACCACCGGGGGCGTCGAGGAATCGTTCGCCGTGCACCCGCCGGTCGGCAAGTGGATCATCGCCGCATCCATCCAGGTCTTCGGTGACACGAGCTTCGGCTGGCGGGCGGGCGGCGCGTTCGTGGGCGGCGGGATCACCCTGCTGACCTGGCTGCTGGGCATGCGCCTGTTCCGCCGGCGCTGGCAGGCCGTCGTCGCCACGCTGCTGCTGATGGTCGACGGACTGTTCGTCGTCCAGGCGCGAACGGCCATGCTGGACATCCACCTGGGGTTCTTCGTGGCGTTGGGCGCGTGGCTGCTGGTCCGCGACCTGCAGGCGCTGGACGACGCCGGCCCGGACGGACTGGTCGGCCGATCCCGCCCCGACCGTTGGCTCGCCGGGGTCGCCTTCGGCCTGGCCGCGGGAACCAAGTGGTCGGGACTCCTGGCGCTCGGTGCGGGCATCGTGCTCGTCATCGGCTTCGAGTTGGTGGCCCGCCGACGGGTCCACGGGACGCCTTGGCGTCGCCCGGGCCGGCTGGCCCTCGGGGTGCTGGTCCCGCTGCTGCTGGTGCCGGTGGGCACCTACGTCCTCACGTACGCCCCGTGGCTGGTGGCCTACGAGCACACCACGGAGGGCATCGACGACTGCAACGAGGCAACCGAACGCGGCGAGACCTGCACGTACCCGCCCCTGGCCCGAGCCAAGGGACTGGTCCGCGAACACGTGGACATCGCCCGGTTCCACCGCGACCTTGAGTCGACCCATGCGTACCGCTCCCAGCCCCACACCTGGGTCGTGCTGGCACGACCGATCTCGTACTACTACGAGACCTGCCCGGCCGACGCCGACGCGGAGAAGCTCGCCGAGTGCGAGATCCCCGTCTCGATGGCGGCGGAGGTCCTGGCCCTCGGCAACCCTGCGCTGTGGTGGGGATGGGCCCTGCTGGTCCCCCTGCTGACGGGCGCGATGGGACGGCGCGATCCGGCTGCCTGGGTCATCCTCGGGTTCCACGGCGGTCTGTTCATCCCGTGGCTGGCCGTCGCACGGCCAGCGTTCTTCTTCTACATGGTCCCGGCCCTGCCGTTCCTGGCGCTCGGTGCCGCGGCAGCCCTTGGGCGCCTGCGCGCCCGGCCCAACGACTGGCTGCCCTGGGTGGCAGGCCTCACCGCGGGCCTGACCGGAGCCGTCGCCCTGCGCGTCCTGGGACGCGACGGCGAGGCAGCCGCGATCGCCTTCGGCGTGGGCTGGGTGCTCGGTCCCCTGGTCGCCACGTCGGTTGCCGAGTGGCGCGCCGCCAGGCATCGCGAACCATCCGCGCTCCCCGAGCCCGCCGTCTGGCAGCCGACGGCGGCACCGGACGACGTCAGCCGACTCCCCGCCCTCATCGCGACGATCCTGCTGGTCGGAGCCGCCGCCGCCGCCTTCGTGTACTTCCTGCCGCTCTGGTACGGGATCCCGATCGACGCCGACGCGCTGCGCGCCAAGTGGTGGTTCGACTCCTGGATCTGACGCCGATGCCGACGGGGGCCAACCCGCCGACCCCTCGGCCTCGAACTCGAGACACACGACCAGTCGAGCCGTCCATGCCGGGAACAACCACACCGCTGAAGGCGGTTGGTGATGACACGGTGCGCATTCTCGATCGAGTCCGCGAGCGACTCACAGGCGCGGCGCGTTGGGTTGTCCTGACCGTCGCCGGCAGCCTCCTGGTGGCTGCCGGTGTCGTCATGCTCTTTGCACCCGGACCGGGCTGGGGCGTCATCGCCCTTGGCCTGTACATCTGGGCCAAGCAGTTCACCTGGGCGCAGCGGGCCCTGGATCGCCTCGTCGACTGGCTCGACAGCCACCGGCACCGCCTGCCGAAGGTGATCGGGAAGCTGATCGACGGCTGGCGGCGGCGGCGCGAGGTCGAGCGG
>CBDTZE010000252.1:0-3795 GCA_965364815.1 uncultured Nitriliruptoria bacterium
CCTTGCCCATGACGGTGGTCGGCAGTTTCTCGACGACCACGAGGCGGCGCGGCGCCCAGGCGCTCGAATGCTCGGCGACCACGTGGTCGCGCACGGCGTCGAGATCGATCGTTGCCCCTTGGCGCAGGACGACCGCGGCAGCCACCACGTGGCCCCACAACTCATCCGGAACGCCGACCACGGCAGCATCGATGATGTCGGGATGGTCGCGCAGGCGCTGCGCCACGATGCCGGTGGGCACGTTCTCGCCGCCGGAGATGACGACCTCGTCGGCGCGGCCCGTCACGTGGAGGCGGCCCTCCTCGTCGAAGCGCCCGAGGTCCTGGGTCACGAAGCCATCGTCCGTGAAGGTCGCGACTGTGGCCTTGGGATCGAGGCGGTACCCGTCCGCCAGCGTCGGCCCAGCGAGCCGGATCCGGCCGTCGGGCAGCACGGACGTGGTGGTTCCCCGCAGCGGTTCGCCGTCGTAGACGCAGCCGCCGCAGGTCTCCGTCATGCCGTAACTGGAGACGACCCGCACTCCCGCTGCCTGGGCCTGTTCGAGCAGGCGAGGGTCGGCCGCGGCGCCTCCGAGCAGCACGCCGCGCAGGCGGGACAGGTCCACGTCGGCGTCAAGCAGTCGTCGCAGTTGCGTCGGGACCAGGGAGACCCAGTCGATCTCGCGGTCGACCAGCAGCGAGGCGACCCCGACCTCCGTGAACCGATCCAGGACCTCCGGATCCTTGCCCAGGGCACGAGCGCGCATGACGACGGAGAGCCCGGCAATGTGGTGCCACGGAAGGCACAGCAGCCAGCGTTCGCCGTCGACGGCCCCCAGTCGTTCGAGGGATGCCTTCGTGCTGGCCTTGAAGGCACGTGCCGAGATCACGACGGCCTTCGGCTGGCCGGTCGTCCCGGAGGTCGTGATCACGACGGACGTGCCGGTCCGCACCGGTTCGCTCTCCGGGAAACGGATCGTGCGCAGCTGACCGGGTCGTCCCGGAGGCGTGGTCAACAGCATGGCCGGATGGGCTGAGCGGACCAGCCTGGCCACCGCGGCGTCCGGGGCGCGCGGGTCGATGGGGAGCACGGCATCGCCGGCTTCCTCGATCCGTCGCCACGCGTCGAGGAACATCCTGGCGGAGGAGGCGCGTACCGCGATCAGCTTCGGCATCGGCGCACTCCCTGGGGCGCGCCGTCGGCGGGTTGCGGACGGGTGGCCAGCAGTAGCGTAGGTGCCTCCCGCGGGGTGTTCCCTGAACCCACGCCCCCACTCGGAAGGTTCTCGCATGTCCGCCGTACCCGAGGTGTCCGACACCTTCGACCCTGATCGCTGGAAGAGCGTGGCTGGGTTCGAGGAACTGACCGACGTCACCTATCACCGGGCCGTCGATCACGGCACGGTGCGGGTGGCCTTCGACCGCCCCGAGATCCGCAACGCCTTCCGGCCACACACGGTCGACGAACTGTTCCGTGTCCTTGACCACGCCCGCATGTCCTCGGACGTCGGCTGTGTGCTGCTGACGGGCAATGGGCCGTCGCCCAAGGACGGCGGCCACGCCTTCTGTTCCGGTGGCGACCAGCGCATCCGCGGCAAGGACGGCTACCGCTACAGCGACACGGACGACGTGCAGGACGCGGACCCGGCGCGGTCGGGGCGCCTGCACATCCTCGAGGTGCAGCGCCTGATCCGGATGATGCCCAAGGTCGTCGTGGCCCTGGTCAACGGGTGGGCCGCGGGCGGCGGCCACTCGCTGCACGTCATCTGCGACCTGACGATCGCCAGCGCCGAGCACGGCATGTTCAAGCAGACCGACCTGGATGTCGCGTCGTTCGACGGCGGCTACGGCTCGGCGTACCTCGCCAAGCAGGTCGGCCAGAAGTTCGCCCGCGAGATCTTCTTCCTCGGCGAGTCCTACGACGCCCAGACCGCCCACCGCATGGGCACGGTCAACCGTGTCGTCCCGCACGCCGAGCTCGAGGCCACGGGCCTGGAGTGGGGACAGATCATCGCTGGCAAGTCGCCCACCGCGACCCGGATGCTGAAGTACGCGATGAACATGACCGACGACGGCATGGTCGGCCAGCAGGTGTTCGCCGGTGAGGCGACGCGCCTGGCCTACATGACCGACGAGGCCCAGGAAGGCCGCGACGCCTTCCTGGAGAAGCGGGACCGCGACTGGTCCGGCTTCCCGTATCACTTCTGATGACGGACGCTTCCTTGCCTGACGCCTCCCCGATCGAGCCCGCGGTTGCACCCACGGGGCTGCGCCTGTGGTGGGAGGCTGCGCGCCCTCGGACGTTGCCGGCCTCCATCGTCCCCGTGCTTGTCGGCACGGCCGCCAGCGATGCCGCAGCGTGGACGTTCGGGGGGAACGGCCGCGTGGCTGACGCCTTCGGGAAGACCACCGCGGACGCGATCGCGTCCGCTGCGCCCCGGTTGAACTGGCTTGCCTTCGCGCTGGCGATGGTCGTGGCATTGGCACTGCAGATCGCCGTCAACTTCGCGAACGACTACTTCGACGGGGTCAAGGGCGTCGACACCGCGGCTCGTGTCGGGCCGCGCCGTGTGACGGCCGAGGGCCTGGTCACGCACGGTCAGATGAAGCTCGCCATCGGGGCGGCCCTGGCCCTGGCCGGTGTCGCGGGTCTTTCCCTGGCGTTGTTGGTCGACCCGCGGTTGCTGCTCGTCGGAGCCGCCTCTGGCCTGGCGGCACTGGGCTACTCCGGCGGTCCGAAGCCGTACGCAAGCGCCGGCCTCGGTGAGGTCTTCGTCTTCGTCTTCTTCGGCCTCGTCGCGACCCTGGGATCGCAGTACGTCCAGGATGAACGGCTGTCGTCGATCGGCTGGGTCTGCGCCGTCGCCGTGGGGCTCTGGTCCGTTGCCTTGCTGTTGGTGAACAACCTGCGAGACATCCCGACCGACCGCGAAGTGGGCAAGCGAACGTTGGCCGTCCGGGTCGGCGAGGACTGGACGCGTGGTTTCTATCTGTCCTGCCTGATGATCGCGTACGCGCTGGTGCTCGCGCTCATCCCGCTGGCCGGTGAGGGCTGGCTCGGCCTGCCGCTGCTGTCGTTGCTGGTCGTCGGTCCGGCGTTCCGGATCGTCAGCAAGGCCCCCATTGGGCCGGTCATGATCGAGGCGCTCGGTCGCACGGCAAAGGCCCAGTTGGTCTTCGGTGTGCTGCTGACGATCGGGCTGGCCACGCGATCACCCGAGGTGCTCAAACTGGTCGAGCAGGTCGGTTGATGGCCGTCCGGACGCTTCGCGGGATCGACGGGCATGTGACCGTCCATCCGTTCGTCGTCCCGATGAACATCCGGTTCCGGGGCGTCCAGGAGCGTGCCGGCGTGCTGTTGTCCGGACCGGGTGGCTGGGGTGAGTTCTCCCCCTTCGCCGAGTACGACGACGCCTACGCCGCCAGGTGGTTCGCCGCCGCGCTGTCGGCGGCCCGCGATCCGTGGCCCCGCGCCGTGCGCGACTGGGTGCCCGTGAATGCCACCGTCCCCGCCGTTGGGCCGGAGCAGGCGCAGTCGCTGGTCAGGGACTTCGGGTCGCAGACCGCCAAGGTCAAGGTGGCCGAGCCCGGGCAGTCCCCGGCGGACGACGTGGATCGCGTCGCCGCGGTCCGCGATGCGCTGGGGCCGGACGGCGCCATCCGCGTCGACGCAAACATGGCGTGGGGTGTCGACGAAGCCGTCACCCGAATCGCCGAGTTGGATCGTGCCGCCGGCGGGCTCGAGTACGTCGAGCAGCCATGCCGGACCCTCGACGAGCTCGCGGCGGTCCGCCGGCGCGTGGACGTCCGGATAGCC
>CBDTZE010000253.1:0-3790 GCA_965364815.1 uncultured Nitriliruptoria bacterium
CGAAGCCGCCGGGCACCATCGAGTGGGAGTGAGCCTCAGCTGATCGGGGCGCGGCCGCGCTCGAGGCACTGGCGCAGGCCCTCGGCATCGTCCGTGTGCAACTCGAGGCTGGGCCCATCGCCAGCGATGAGCAGCCCCGGGCCGCCCTCGATGAAGCCGGCGGTGAAGGGCTCGATGCGCTCGATGGCCTTGGGTCGCCACTCGCCGTGCGTGCGGTCCTTGGAGCCCATCAAGCCGATTTCGTAACGGGGGCCGGCATCGGTCTCGTGGACCGCCAGGATGTACTGGCCGTCGGAGGCCGGGCTCATCATCGTGATCAACGTCGCGGCGCCCCGGGCCTCGGGCAACTCCACGCCGAGCAGGTCCCGTACCGCGAGTCGGTCGGGGCGTACCAGCTTGGCGATGACCGTGCCGTGAACGGGGTGGCCGTCGATCTCGCGTCGGTTCATGTTCCGATGCACAGGACCGACCACCCGCTTCACGAGGATGGCGACGGGGATGACGAGGAGGATCGCAAGGCAAAGCAGAGCCCAATTGCGCCAATCGGTAGCGGACTGACCCAGGGCCTGGACGTCGAGCCACAGCGTGAACACGGCAGCGAGGACGGCGATTGCACCGCCGATGACGGTGATGAGGGTGTTCCTGGCGGGCAAGGTGGCCACCTGTGGTGGGTGAGACGACTCGCGGCAATGTAGGAGCGTCCCGCCGGTCTGTCAGCCGCCCCGGTCGGTCATTGGGCAGTCCTCAGAGGGCTTCGAGTTCTCTCAGGGATTCCTCGAGGTGGTCGAGAAGTCGCTGGAGGCTGGGCAGTGCGGAACGGTCGCCCAAGATCCCGACCTCGAGGGAGCCCGCGTACGAGGTCACGGTGATGTTGCAGGCCTGCCCGTCGGTCAGGATCGACACCGGGTAGGTCCCCAGCAACTCGTTGCCCTGCCAGTACAGCTTGTCGCGCGGGCCGGGCACGTTCGAGATCACGATGTTGAACGGCGGCTTGCGCAGGGCCTCGAACCGGAACAGCGGCCCGAGCCCCAGCGGCGCGAAGCTCACCGCCGACAGCAGCATGATCGCCGTCTGGTCCAGGCCCTTGAGGTTCAGCTTGCCCTCGGTCATCGACCGCCGGATGAGTGCCAGCCGTTCCCCTGGATCGGCCAGGTGGGTGGCGAGGTTGCACAGGATCACGCCCACGGCGTTGCCCTGGTCCTCGTCGCCCTCGACGCGCAGCGACACGGGGACCATGGAGACCAGCGGTTCGGCGGGGAGGGCGCCCTGTTCATCGAGGTAACGGCGAAGCGCCCCGGCGCACATCGCCAGCACGACGTCGTTGAGCGTGGCGCCGGTGGACTTGCGGACCGCGGCGATGCGGTCGAGGTCGTAGGACTGGGCCGCGAAGCGACGCGCCCCGGTGATCGGGACGTTGAGCATGGAGCGCGGCGCCTTGTAGGGCAGCGCCCCTGCCTCGTCCTGGAATCCCTTGACGACGGCCTTGAGCGCCGCGGCGTAGGCCCCGCCCACGGATCGGACACCGCCGACGGCTCCGCCGACCACGTCGCCGACGGCGCCGCTGGCTCGACTGAGCAGCCCGCCGCGATCGCCGCGAGCCTCGGCTGCCAAGGCTGCGCGTTCGGTGCGGCGCTCGAAGTAGCCATCCGGCGGGGCCCACGGCGGGGGCATGTCGCGACGGTCGGGATCGGTCGTCAGTGCAGCCTCGAGCAACTTGGTCGCGGCCACACCGTCCACGAGGGCGTGGTGGATCTTCGTGTAGATGGCGAACCGGTTGTCGTCGAGTCCCTCGATCAGGTGCGCCTCCCACAACGGCCGGTTGCGGTCCAGCAGCGTCCCGTGGAGCCGACTCACCAGCGCCAGGAGCTCACGGACACGACCGGGCTCGGGGAGCGCCGAGTGACGAACGTGGTACTCGAGGTCCAGCCGCGGATCGTCCTCCCAGCCCCAGGCCCCGGCGAGAGCGAGGTTGCGGACGGGGCGCCTGGCCAGCTTCGGGTGCACGTCACGGTGGCCCAGGGCATCGCGGTAGAGCTCGCCCATCCCACCGGTGCTGTTCTCGTCCGAGCGGCGATAGATCTGCAGCCCGCCGACGTGCATCGGCTTCTCGCGAGCCTCCGCCAGCAGGAACAGCGCATCTTGGATGGGCATCACCACGTCGAGCCTTCGGCCGGTCGGTCCTGTTCGGGACCGTAGGCAGTGGCTGCGACCGATGTCGCCGGACGTCTCAGGCGACGAACGCCAAGAGAACGACGGCGACCGCGATCGCCACGAGGATCGCGAGCTGGCCGCCCCGGACCTGCTCGACCTCGGACGCGGCCTGCATCCAGTCCGACAGGTCGTCGGTGGTGGTGTGGTCGTTCATGGTGGCTCCCCCGAGCAGTGACGTGGATGCGCGTGTCGCACCCACACCATCTTGGACGCCGACCCGTTCGTCAAGGTTGCGAGCACGACGGCCTTTTCTTCTCGCAAGAAAAAGAATGAGCCCCGACACCACCGGGGGGAACGGTGTCGGGGCTCAGGGGTCGCGCCACAGTTGGGGAGGGTCGGGCGCGACCGGGGGGGTCTTTGTCAGAACAGGATGGCGACCAGGAGGATGATGAGGATGAGCGTTCCGATACCGATGCCGGTGTTCAGTGCGCCTTCTTCGGAGCTTGCTGCGGCCTCGAGCCACTCGCGGTACTCGTCGGGGGTCTTCATGGTGCTGCTCCTTCGTCCTGGTGGGTCTTGGTGGGGACGCTCCTTGGCCAAGTGCGTTCTGAAGCGAAGGTGCCCGGCGCCGGAGGGCTGCAGACCCGACGGTTCCCGAAAGTTCATGGCATGCGCCGAACGGCCGTTGGTGTCCGTACGGTGCGCGTGGCCGTAGCCCCGGAGTTTCCATGCCCGCCGTCCGCCTCCATGTCGACGTCCTCGGCATCGCCGCGCCCCGTCGCGTCCTGGTGCTGCACGGGCTCGGTTCGGACGGGGGGACGATGTGGCAGGTCTCCAGCCTGCTCGTCCGGGCGGGCTTCGAAGTGCACGTCGCGGATCTGCGAGGCCACGGACGGTCGCCTGCGGCCGACACCTACGACGTCCGGTCCATGGCCTCGGACGTCGCCCTGCTCGGCGGGGGATGGGACCTGGTGGTCGGGCACTCGCTGGGCGGCGCGATCCTGGCGCAGCTCGTGGTCGAGGAGGGCTGGGCGTCGCGGGCGGTCCTCCTGGACCCGGCCCTGAGCGTGGTCGGGGCGATGGCACCGATGCTCGCGCAGAGCATCGTGGCCGAGGTCGGTGGGAACTTGACGCTCGCGGCCTTGGAGCACGACAAGCCCCACTGGCACCCCGAGGACCGTTGGCGAAAGGTCCGGGCCTCGGCGACGGTCAGTCCACGCGTTGTCGAGTCCTGCGTGCACGACACGGACCCGTGGTTCTTCCTCGACACCGTGGCGCGCTGGGCCTGCCCGGTCGAGATCGTGGCTGCCGATCCGGCGGTCGGGGCGCTGTTCACGGTCGACCAGGTGCCCGATCTCGCAGGCCTCGCCCATGTCACGGTGACCGTCGTTGCCGGGGCTGGCCATTCGGTGCATCGCGATGACTTCGCGGCGGTGGCCGCGGTGCTGGACCGGGCCGCATCGGCCTGAGACGCCACCGTGAACCGTTGCAGTGTCTGCTGTAGCGTTGGGGCACCTGTCTCGACCCCGGGGATCGCCATGGCCAAGCCGAAACGTCGCCGCAACCGGATGACGATCGACGAGCTGGCTCACGAGACCGGCGTCTCCAGCCGCAACATCCGGTACTACCAGACGCGCGG
>CBDTZE010000254.1:0-3772 GCA_965364815.1 uncultured Nitriliruptoria bacterium
GGCCAGTCGGATGAAGAACGGGCCGTAGTGGCCGTAGTCCGCAGGCCACCACGGCTGCGAGTCGGTCATGACCGCGTCGACGTCCGCCGTGAGCGCGTCCATGTCGACACCGGCGAACGCCCGTGCGTAGTCGAAGTCCGCGCCCACGGGATTCGCGTCCGCATTGCGTCCATGCAGGACGCCGAGGCTGAGCTGGTTCGGCCACCAGTGGCGATTGGCCGAGGCTGCCGTCGTCTGGGCCTGCGGGGTGTGCATCACCGGGCAGCCTCGGCTGCTGTCGTTGATGTCCCAGGCTTCGTCCGTCATGTCCCGTTCCTTGGTGCAGTCAGCGGTTTGGTCTTTGGTCTATCAGACAGCCGAGAGTTCAGCCGAAGCCGCGCACGTGGGACACAGGCCGTCGTCTCACTCATGCTGGGAGCAAACCATGATCTCTGGACTGCGTCGAGTGGTGGATTCGCTCACCGGAAGTTGCGGTTCGGCGACGCCGTGCTGCATCGGACGCGGCCGGCCGAACGGCCGTGCAGTGCAACCCCAGGGGCGCTTGGCTCGTTGAACAGGGCAACGAGGAGCAGAACACCATGCAGGCCCTACGGACCTTCCGAGAATTCGTCCGCGTTCTGGCGATCCTGTGTGCCGGTCCACTTGCCCTGCTGGGCTCGGTCTGGGTACTGCACCAGGCGTTCACCTTCGCCGGCCCGGTCGGGATCGTCTTGGTCGCCGCACTTCCCGTCGGCGCACTTCTGATCCGCTCGCGCCGCCCCCGCCTGACCGCACCCACAGCCCTTACCCAAGGCGACCTGGTGATCGATCTGCGCGACGACATCGTGGTCCTCGACGACCAACACACGCCAAGCCGCGCCTGAGCCTTCAGCCGTCACCGATGTGGCGTTCAAGACCGTCGAAGAGCAGGCCGAGCATGAACGCGAAGCCGTCCTCGGTCTCGTCGCCGTCATGCTGCGCGACGTGCTCGATCATGTACGGGAACTGATCGGCTGGCGTCTGCTCCATGAAGCGGGCCATCGTGGCCTCAGGGTCGGCAACGCCCAGCGTGAACGCCGCGGCCTGGTGGACGTGCCCGACGACGTAGAGGTCGACGACGTGGAACCCGTGGTGCGCCATCCGCGGCGAGAAGCCGGCTTCACGGAAGCAGCGCAGGATGCCTTCCATGAGCGACGTCCGGTGCGGCCCCGGGAACGTGGTGTGCCACAGGTCGCAGGCCCACGGATGGCTGGACAGCGTGTCGTGCAGCGACGTCGCCGTGGCCCCCATGGCCACCCGCCAGTCGCCGCCCTCGACTGGCGTGGCGACCTCCCCCACGACGGTGTCGAGCATCCCTTCGAGCAGATCGTCCTTGTCCGTGACGTGGTTGTAGAGCGACATCACGCCGCTGCCCAGGGCTTCGGCGAGCTTGCGCATGGAGAGCTTGACCAGGCCTTCCTCGTCCACGAACGAGACGGCGGCCGCGACGATGCCATCTCGGGTCAGCGCTGTCCGTTTCGCCTGCTCGGTCGCCACGGAAGCCTCCTGTCGCCGATCTGCCTCGCCGCACACGGTAGTCGACTTCACTTGACGACGTACAGCGTACGTCGTAGTGTCTTGATGACGTACGCTGTACGTCACTGAGCCGGAGATGAGCAATGGCACGCATGAAGGCGATGGTCCGCCATCAGTACGGCGGCCCCGAGGTCCTGCAGTTCGAGGACGTCGAGGTCCCCGAACCAGGCGAGGGGGAACTCCGACTCAAGGTGGAGTTCGCATCGGTCAATCCCGCCGACCGCTACATGCTCCTCGGCACCCCGAAGTTGGTCCGCATTCGGACGGGATTCGGTCAACCCAAGGACCCGGGGTTCGGGTCGGACGTCGCCGGGGTCGTGGACGCCCTCGGCCCGAACGTGACGGGGTTCGCCCTCGGTGACCGTGTCGTCGGCGCCAGCAGGGCCGGGTTCGCGCAGTTCGCGACCGTCCGATCGTCCCATGCGGCCCTGATCCCCGAGGGGGTCACGACCTCCGACGCGGCGGTGCTCCCCGTCGCCGCCTGCACCGCCCTCCAGGGCCTGACGCGCGGCAACGTGGGTGCGGGCACCAAGCTCCTCGTCAACGGGGCGTCGGGTGGCGTCGGCCACTTCGCCGTCCAACTCGCCGTGGCCATGGGGGCCGAGGTGACGGCCGTCTGCAGTGGCCGCAACGTGGACCTGGTCCGCGGGCTCGGAGCGCAGGAGGTCCTGGACTACGTCACGACCGACTACACGACGCTCGGCCGCCAGTGGGACGTCCTGCTGGACAACCAGGGCAACCACTCCCCCGCGGCCAACCGCGATGCCCTGGTCAAGGGCGGCATCTGGGTGACCATCGGTGGACCGATGACCAGCCCGACCTTCGGCCCGATCGCCTACATCGTCCGATCGGCGGCGGCGTGCGCCTTCTCGTCACGCTCGATGAAGCAGTTCATCGCCGACGAGGATGCGGCAACCCTCGTCACGCTGCTGGACCAGGTCGCCAAGGGGGACGTGGTGCCACACATCGAGCGGACGTTCGCGCTCGCGGAGTTGGGAGACGCGATCAGCCAGCTCGGCACGGGGCGGACACGCGGCAAGGTCCTCATCGGGGTGTGAGCTGATCGCATGTCGGCGGGATCCGAGCCGGGGGCAATGGGGCACTAGGGCCCGAACTCTCGGGACCATCGGGCCTTCCCCCGGGGCACCGCAACCCGTTCCATGGAAGTGGGCGCCCTTCGAGGGCGAGCCGACCAATGGAGCGGATCATGGATCGCCAGTTCAACTTCCACCAGGCACGAGAGATCGCGTTCAGCGACGCAGCCCACGTGCTGCACGACGAGCCGGGCGTGCTGCTCGGACTGGCCCGCGACGCGGCGATGGCGTTGGTCAACCAGCACGAGATCGCGCCGCACGTCAGGTCGTCGTTGCTCGCTCCGGACGCTCAGCTCAGCATCGACATGATCCTGGGCGACCCGCATCGGATCGACGCGTCGACCGTCAGCATCCCGATCGAGTGGGGGGCGGTCGAGGGCGCACGTTGGTTCCCCGCGGTCCACGGAACCTTCGAGGTGTCCGCCCTCCACGACGACCGTCCGCTGAGCGACGTGTCCTTCTTCGGCGCCTACACCCCGAGACTCGGTGTCGTCGGTGCCGTGCTGGATGCCGCCGCGACGCACCGGTTCGTCGAGGACACCCTCGAGGCCTTCTTCCAGTCCGCGTGCGCCCACCTCGTCTCGACGATCGCCGCCGAGGCCGACGCCTCGACCAATGCCGAGGTCTGAGCCGTCATGGATCCAGCCCAGAGCAGCCATCCTCGTTGGTCCTGCATCGACGGCAACGAGGCGGCGGCGCACGTCGCCTACCAGTGCTCCGAGGCCATCGGGCTCTACCCGATCACCCCGGCGTCCCCCATGGGCGAACTGGCCGACGCGTGGGCGGCGACAAACCGCCCCAATCTCTGGGGTGACGTCCCCCGCGTGATCGAGATGCAGAGCGAGGCGGGAGCGGCCGGCACCTTGCACGGCATGATCCAGGGCGGGTCGCTGGGTACGACGTTCACGGCTTCGCAGGGGCTGCTGCTCATGCTGCCCAACATGTACAAGATCGCTGGTGAGCTGACGCCGACGGTCATCCACGTCGCGGCACGATCCATCGCCACACACGCGCTGTCGATCTTCGGCGACCACAGCGACGTCATGGCGGCTCGTGGCACGGGCTTCGCCCTGCTGGCCTCGGCCTCGCCGCAGGAGGCCCAGGACCTCGCGGCGATCGCGCAC
>CBDTZE010000255.1:0-3771 GCA_965364815.1 uncultured Nitriliruptoria bacterium
GTTGACCTCTGGCATGAGCCGCAGCGCCCGCGCGATCCGCGCTGCCCTGCCCGCGATGCTCCAGCGCCTCGCGGACGGGGGCGACCCCAACGGCGCGCTGTCGTCCCTGCGGGCGATCATGGAGGCCCACGGTTCGTCGGCCCCGCTGGCGACCAAGCTCCGGGACGTGCCTCCCGCGGCGGACCTGCTTGCCCGGGTGCTGTCGCACAGCCCTCGGGCCGGGGAGTTGCTGGCTGCACTGCCGGCGGCCGTCGACTGGCTGGTCGACGAGGACGTCCGGCGTTCGCCTCGCGATCGCGACGACCTCATACGCCTGGCCGACAAGCGGCTGGGGTGGCAGGACCGAGAGGCGGCGCTGCGCCGATTCAAGCGCCACGAGCTGTTCCGGATCGTGCTGCGCGACCTCGCTGGCTGGTCGGACGCCCCCACGACCTCGGACGAGCTGACGGCGCTGGGGGAGGCCTGCCTCGACGTGGGGCTGCGCGCGGTGGTCGCGGACGTGCTCACCGAACAGGGCCTCGACGAGGCCCCGGCCGACCTGGCGATCATCGGCATGGGCAAGCTCGGCGGCAACGACCTGCACTACTGCTCGGACCTCGACGTGCTGTTCGTGCATCGGCCGGTCGAGGGTGCGGACGCCGCCGCGGCAAGCGCCTTCGCCAAGACCGTCGCCGGCAAGGTCATCCGGTCGCTGGGCGCCATCACCGCCGAGGGGACGGCCTTCGAGGTCGACGCCGACCTGCGCCCCGAAGGCCGCAACGGTCCGCTGTCTCGATCCCTGGAGGCCTACCGGGCCTACTACGCCCGCTGGTCGGACCCGTGGGAGCACCAGGCGCTGCTGCGTGCCCGCCCCGTGGCCGGGGACGTGCAGTTGGGCCTGGACTTCGCGGAGTTGGTCGAGCCCCTGGCCGTTCCCGTTGATGGTCTCGATGACCGTCAACTCGCCTACCTGCGCAAGCTCAAGGCCCGACTCGAACGCGAACGGGTGCCGCGTCGTGCCGACCCGGCCCGCCACGTGAAGATGGGGCCCGGTGGGCTGGCCGACGTCGAGTGGACCGTGCAGCTGTTGCAGATGCAGCACGGGGCCGCGCACCCGGAGATCCTCGCTCGTCGGACCCGTGGGGCGCTGGCCGGGTTGGCAGCGGCGGGGCTCCTGACGGACGAGGAAGTGGTCGTCCTCGACGAGGGGTACGACTTCCTGACGCGCGTTCGCAACGTCCTGTACCTGCGCCGTTCGCGGTCGGTCGACGAGTTGCCACGACCGGGGGTTGACGGCACGGAGGCAATCGCCCGGGTGCTCGGCTACCCGGCGGGAAGCTGGCAGGACTTCGAGGACGACCACGCACGCCACCGGCGACGCGTCCGGGCCGTCTTCGAGCGCCGCTTCTACGACATGTCTGTGGAGTCGGGGTGAGCAGGATCGTCGTGGACGTGCGCAGGCAGGGGGAGTCACGACGGCCCCGTGACGAGGTGTGGGCCGACATCGCGACGATCCCGGACATCGCCCGGTCGATCCCGGCCGTCCGTCGTTGTGAACGCAACGGTGACCGGTGGCGCTGGACGTTCGGGCGCTACGGGGCGCTGGGGCTCGAGGTCGTCCCGGCCTTTGACGTGGACGCGACGTTCGACCCGCCCGACGTGGCCCGCTTCTGGCCCGTGGGAGAGGTCAGTGAGGGGGCGTCCGGGGCAGGGATGCTGCGACTGGTGCCGCGGGGGACCCGGACTGCCATCGATGCCAGCGTCCGGGTCGAGGTGGACGTGCCGATCGGGGCCCTGCTTGCTCCGGCCCTGCGACGGATCATCGCTGCCGAGATCGGCCGCGTCCTCGACGGTCTGCTCGCCGAACTCCACTGACGCCCCGCGTACGCTGCGGGCTGGCTGCGTCGACCTGTCTTGGAGGCCATCATGTGGCGTGAGGGATGGGTCATGGGTGGTGAGACCCGCTTCTTCGTGCGGGCCCTGGGGCACGGCGACGACCTCGTCGTCCTGCTGCACGGTTGGCCGGAGACCGGTGCGACCTGGTCGACCGTCGCGCCGATGCTGGTCGAGCGGGGCTACCGCGTCGTCTGCCCGGACCTCAAGGGCATGGGGCGATCCGACAAGCCGCGCCGGGGCTACGACCCGCAGACCCTTGGCGATGAACTCAGCCAGTTGATCCGGAACCTGCATGCCGATCGGGCGCTGCTGGTCGGGCACGACTGGGGCGGCGCGGTCGCCCTGGCCACCGCCTTCCGCCACCCCGGCCGGGTGCGTGGGCTCGTCGTTGCCTCCTCGCCCTACCGCCAGTTGGACCTGCGCCGGTCGCTGCACATCCCGTTGTTCAACGTGCCGATCCTCCCGGAGTTGGCCTTCCGCATCGCCGGGCGTCCGCTGGTCGAGGCGTCGGTCCGGCACGCGACCGTCCAGTCCGAGGCCTGGGACGAGGACCTGATGCGCGAGGGCGTCGAGGGCGTCACGGCCCGGCCTGCGGCCTGGCTTGCCTACTACCGGACGCTGTCGCGCCAGGCGGCGGTCGACTGGACGATCCGGCGTGCCCGCCGAGCCCTGCCGACGACGCGTTCCGGGGCGCGCCCCCATCGCATCCCCGTCCCGGCGCACGTCATCTGGGGCGAGAACGACCCTGCCACGCCAGCACACCTGGCCCCTCGCGTGGCCTTCGACCTCGACGCCAAGCTGACCCTGGTCCCCAACGTGGGGCACTTCCCGCATCGCGAGGACCCGCGGGCCTTCGCTGGCGCGGTGCTCGCCTTCGCGGACGGCCTGCGGCCCAGCGCCAAGGTCACCGAGCTGCATGGCGACGCGACCGCCTGACCGGGAATGCAAGGACGGGCCCCGAAGGGCCCGTCCCGTCCGGAGCGAAGCGGTCCCTGGCCCAGCCGTGGGTGGCTGGAGACCCGCGCCGTCCAAAGTCACGGGTCGGGGCGCGTCGCTCGACGAACAGCCCAAGTGTGGCAGGTCCCGGACCAGAACAGGACCCTCGACCTGTCCTGTTCCGGCCATGTGCCGTAACCTGCCTCGCCGGGCGGTCCTCCCAACGAGCGGCGCGCCAGGGAGACGTTCGTGCTGGATGTGCTGGGGATCTCGTCGCGTGGCCAACAGGTCTACGAATGCCTGATTCGGCAAGCGCCGTCGGGCTCCGACGAGCTCGCCGGGGCCATCGAGGGCATGCAGGCTGCCGACGTCGAGCGGGCCCTGGCCGAGTTGGTCGAGGCAGGCCTGGTGACCCGCGCTGCCGGTGAGGAGTCCCGGTACGTCCCGTCGCCGCCCGAGCCCGCGATCGAAGCCGTCGTGCTGCGACGCCAGGAAGAGCTGGCCCGGGTGCGGACGTACGCGGCGGAGATCGCCGGCAGGCTGCGTGCCGCGACCGAGCGCGACGACCTGGCCGGGTTGCTGGAGGTCCTCGTCGGTGGCGAGGCGATCTCCAGCCGGTTCGAGCAGCTCCAGCGCGCTGCCAAGCACGAAGTCCTGATGTTCGACCGACCGCCGTACCCGCAGAGCGGGTTCGGGGTCAACGACCTGGAGTTGGAGCTGCTCAACCGTGGCGTCGACTACCGCGTGGCCTACGACCGCACGCTGATCGACGAGCCGAAGCACATCGATCGGCTCCGTCTGGCCGTCGAGGCAGGCGAGCAGGCGCGCCTGGGCGACGTCCCGTTGAAGCTGGCCATCGGCGACCGTGAAGTGGCGCTGCTGCTGTTGGCCTTCGAGGACCCGAAGAAGGAGCCGGCGGCGGTCGTCGTACGTCCGTCGGTCCTGCTGGATTCTCTGGTC
>CBDTZE010000256.1:0-3761 GCA_965364815.1 uncultured Nitriliruptoria bacterium
TGACGACCAGCTCCGCCTTCGCCCCGGCAACGGGCGCGTTGATCGCCGAGGTCTTCCCGACCTCCGTCCGCTCGACCGCCACCGGCTGGATCAGCGCGGCAGGCGTCATTGGCGCGGTCGGAGGCCTGGCCCTCTACGGCGTGCTGGTGGACGCCATGGGGAGCTTCGGCCAGGCATCGCTCGTCCTGGCGATCCCGGTCGCCATCAGCGCCCAGCTCTTCTGGCTGGTGCACGAGACACGCGGCCTGGAGCTGGACGAGGCCTGACGGTCAGGTCGTCGCGGACTGCTGTGCGACGGCCTCGACAACGCCAAGCCCGAAGTCGGACATCCGTTGGGCGAAGACCCCGAGGGCGTCACCGTCGAGGCTGTGCAGCGCAGCGTCCATCAGTTCGATCTGCAACTCGTCGAACCGGGCCATCCGCTGCTCGCCCGTCGGCGTGAGCGAAAGAATGACGGCACGACGGTCGGAAGGGTCCTGCTCACGCAACAGCAGGCCGTCCTCGACCAGTGCGTCGACCGTCCGACTGGCGCTGGAGACGTGCGTCCGCGTGATCCCCGCAACGTCGCCGACCTTGGTCGCTCCCGCCTTCACCGCCTCGAGCACGGCCACATGCGGGCTGCTCAGCGCCAGCTCACGTTCGACCCGGGCGAGGAAGCCCGTGGACGCGCCCTGCATCATCGCGAAGGCATCCTTGATCGCGACGAGCGCGTCGTGCCGGGGGTTCACGATCTTGGGCCTTCACCTGGTCGGTGGCCCAAGCGTGCCCGCCTCGCGCCCACAGTGCAACATTCGCGCAACGCAACAAATACCTGCCGGTATATTTGCGTTCCGCAACGATCTGATCCGTCGTGCGCTGGCAGACCCTCTCCGATCTCCTCGCGGCACCTTCGCCCGCACACCCCCAGGCTTCACCATGTCTTCGTTGTTGCAAGCACTCCAGAGCACGGTCCAGCGCTTCCCCGGACGCGTCGTCGCGGCCGTCCTGCTGCTCAGTGCGATCTTCGCCGGCCTCTCCACGCAGGCGGTGATCGCCGACAACGACATCTCGCTGTCTTCGGGCTCCGAGGCGTCGCTGACGCAGGACCGCATCGGCGAGTTGTTCGGCAACGGGCAGGAGACCCTGGCCGTACAGGTCATCGTGACCTCCCCCGACGTGCTGTCGCCCAGCGGCCTGGCGGTCGCCGCTGACCTCTCCGCCGCCATCCAGGCCAACCCGGCCATCGCCCCCATGGTGCTCCAGGGACCTGAAGGTCGCCTTGCCGTCACCACCTGGGCCGACCTCGTGCTGGGCTCCGCGGCACAGCAGGGGCTGGACCCGTCTCAGTTGGACGATGCCGAGATCGAGGCCCTGCAGCTCGCCGCCCTTGCCACCCTCCCGCCGGAACAGGCAGCCGGCATCTCCGGCCTGCTCGCCGCGGACCAGGGCGCCGGCATCGTGATCGTGATGCTCGACCCGACCGCCGACGCCGACGCCCTGGTCGACGCCCAACTGGCCTTCGGGGACCTCGGCGTCGACGTGCCCACCGAGACCTCGATCCACCCGTTCAACATGGAACTGCTCAACGCTGAATCCCAGGACGCGGTCGAGACCCAGATGGGCAAGCTGCTTGGCCTGGCCATGCTCCTGATCATCGTGATCCTGATCCTGATCAACCGCAACGTCGTCGACGTCGTCTCCTCCGTCGTCGGCCTCGTGCTTGCCATCGTCTGGATGAACGGCATCGGGACACTGCTGGGCCCGGGCTTCCTCGAGATCACGTCCGGCATGGGCGAGATGACGATGGCGATCCCGATTCTCCTGGTCGGCCTGGGCGTCGACTACGGCATCCACCTCGCCAGCCGATTCCGCGAGGAACGGGCGGCCGGTGCGGACTCCGCCACTGCCGCCGCCGGCTCGATCGGTGCTGTCGGCGCGGCACTCACGCTCGCCACCCTCACGACCGTGGTCGGGTTCCTGACCAACCTCGCCAACCCCCTCACCCCGTTGCAGGACTTCGGCGTCCTGGCCGCCGTGGGTGTCGTCGCCGCATTCGCGATCATGACGTCCTTCGTGCCAGCCATGCGCCTGCTCGCCGACAACCTCTGGTCGCGTCGGCACGACGGCGCGCAGCGTCCGGCGCAGGTCAGCCACGAAGACGGTCCGGGCCTGTTGGGCAACCTGGCCTCCCACCTCGCCCCCATCGCCGCTGGCCGCCCGTGGGCGGTCCTCGGTGTCGCTGCGGTCGTGACGATCGCCGCAGGGCTGTCCGCCACCGGACTGACCACGACGTTCAGCCAGACCGAGTTCTTCCCCGAGGGCTCCGACGCCCTGGCCACCATCGAACTGCTCGAGGAGTCCTTCGGAGGCGACCTCGCGGAGACGACCAGCGTGCTGGTCGAAGGCGACGTGGCAGCCAACACGGACGCCATCGACGCCTTCGTGGCCGCCTTGGCCGACAACGAGGACGTTCGGACCGTCGACGGGCGGGTCCAGGCCGACGTCCAGTTCGCCCCGGACGGGACCGCCGCACTGGTCACGATCAGCACGACCGCCGGCGAGTCGCTCGACCGCCTCGAGACCGACGTCCGCGCCGACGCGGCCGCCCTCGAGACCGCCGGACTCGACGTCCGCCTCACCTCCTCGAACCTGCTCATCACGGCCGTCATGGACGACCTGCGTGACAGCCAGGTCTCCGGCCTCGTCCTGACGCTCGTTGCATCCATGGTGATCCTGGCGCTGGCCTTCTGGGTCCGTCGCCGCGCCCCGATGCTCGGGGTGCTCGCCATCGCCTCGGTCGCCATCGTGACGGTCTGGGTCCTGGGCGTCATGGCCCTCGCCGGCATCCCGTTCAACATGATGACCGCGATGATCAGTGCGCTGGCCATCGGCATCGGCGTCCCGTTCGGGATCCACGTCGTCAACCGCTTCCTCGAGGAACTCACGGGCACGCACAACGCCGAGGCCGCGATCGTCGCGACGCTGCGCCAGACGGGCGGCGCGCTGGTCGGCTCAGCCGTCACCACGATGGCCGGCTTCGGTGTCCTGGCGCTCTCCACGATCCGCCCGATGCAGCAGTTCGGCATCGTCACGGCGATGACCATCGGCTTCGCGCTGGTGTCCTCGGTCGTGGTCCTGCCGGCGATGCTGGCACTGTGGGCGCGGCGTCAACCCGAGACCGCCACCCCGCTCGAGGCCGCGGCGGACCAGCGTGAGCCGGTCTCCGTCGGCTGACCACCCGCTGGCTCAGAGTTGCTGGGCCAGCCAGTCGAGTTGGGCGCGTGTCGGCATCCCGAAGCGGCCGGTCCACTCGCCGGCGCCGGCCTCGAGCACGACCATGGCCTCCGCGATGTCACCGGCCCCGTAGCCCCGGTCGTCACAGGTGCACGGCGGCCACCACGCGATGTCGAGGCCGCGCTGCGCCAGCCAGCCCGTGCGCAGCACCTCGTCCCAGTGCTCGTAGTCGAGCACGTGGGCGAGTTCGTGCGCCAGCGTGCCAAGGACGTCCTGGACCTCGTGGTGATCACGGATCCACACGTCGACGGTCTTGGTCCTGAAGTCCGCCATGCCGAGATAGCCATCGCGTCCGGCATGGAAGGAGATCGTCCAGCCCAGGGATTCAGGATCGAGGTGGCGCAGACGGGAGAGCGCCTCCTGCCCGATCCGCTCGTGCCGGGGAAGCTTTGGGGCGCTGGCAGCCGCGGGAGCCGGAGCGGGAGCGGGGGCGCTGGCGGCCGGAGCAGGAGCGGGAGCCGGAACGGCAGCCTTGGCGGGGGCGCGGG
>CBDTZE010000257.1:0-3757 GCA_965364815.1 uncultured Nitriliruptoria bacterium
GGGACGAGGTCAAGGCGTTGACCCCGGCCGACTTCGCCGAGGGTCTGGGCTACCCGATCGTGGTCGATGGCCGCAACGTGTTCGACCCCGAGGCCATGCGTGCCGCGGGGCTGCGCTACACCTCCATCGGCCGCCCCAAGCCCAAGGACTGACGTGTCGACCGCCACCCAGGAGACCCTCGACGTCAGTGTCGTGCTGCCGATCCACAACGAACGTGGGCACATCGAGCAGGAGGTTGCGCGCATCCGCGCCGCCCTCGACGACTCGCCGTACTCCTATGAACTGGTGGCGGTGGACGACGCGTCGACCGACGGCTCGGACGAGGTCCTGCGCAAGTTGGCCGACGACGGCCAGGTCCGGCTGATCACCAACAAGGTGAACCGCGGCTCGGGTGGGTCCCGGCGGATCGGCACCCGCGAGTCCCACGGCCGTGTCGTCGTCTGGACCGACGTCGACATGACCTATCCCAATGAACGGATCCCCGAGCTGGTGGGGGAGCTGGAGTCCCAAGGGGTCGACCAGGTCGTCGGGGCTCGGACCAGCGAGGAAGGCACGCACAAGGTCCTACGTGTGCCGGCCAAGTGGGTCATCCGCCGGCTGGCCCAGTACCTCGCCGAGATCCCGATCCCGGATCTCAACTCCGGCTTCCGTGCCTTCCACCGCCAGACCGCGTTGCCGTACCTGCACCTGCTGCCTCGCGGGTTCAGCTGCGTGACCACGATCACCATGACCTTCCTCGCCAACGACCACACCGTGGGCTACATCCCGATCCCGTACGCGGCCCGGGCAGGCGAGAGCAAGTTCCACCCGATCCACGACACCCGGCGCTACGCGCTGCAGGTCGTGCGGATGATGCTGTCCTACAACCCGCTGCGGGTGTTCATGCCGGTCGGCGTGCTGCTGATGCTGCTTGGGATGGGCAAGCTCGGGTTCGACGTCGTGACCAAGGACTTCCGCGTCACGACCAACACGCTCCTGCTGCTGTTCGCCGGGTTCCAGATCCTGGCGATCGGGCTGCTGGCCGACCTCGTCGTGCGGGTGTCGCGACGTCCCGACGACGTCTGACGTGATCCACGTCTTCCTCGGGACCAAGGCGCAGTACATCAAGACCGCGCCGCTGCTTCGGCGCATGGACGCCGATGGCGTGCCGTACCGACTGATCGACTCCGGCCAGCACGGGGCGCTGTCCATCGGGTTGCGCGAGGAGTTGGGAGTTCGCGACCCCGACCACGTCTTGGGTGACGGCAGGGACGTCAACACGATCCCGCAGGCGCTGGCCTGGTCGGCCCGCCTGGCCACGAACCTCTTCGACGGTCCGAAGCTCAAGCGTGAGGTCTTCGGGGGGCACGGCGGGATCTGTGTGGTCCACGGCGACACGCCGTCGACGATGCTCTCGACGCTCATGGCACGCCGGGCCGGGCTGGAGGTCGCCCACCTCGAAGCGGGGCTGCGTTCGCACAAGATCCTCGACCCGTTCCCGGAGGAGGCGATCCGGCTGGTCGTCATGCGCCTGGCCGCGGTGCTCTTCGCGCCCGACGACGTCGCGGTGCAGAACCTGCGCAGGATGAAGGTGCGGGGCGAGGTCGTCCGCGTCGAGGCCAACACCGTCGTCGAGGCCGCAGCCCACGCCATCGGCGTCGGGGCGGGTGACGGGGCAGCGCCCACCGGGCCGGCCATCGTCACGATGCACCGCGTGGAGAACCTGAAGGTCGCCGACCGGACCCGCGGACTGGTCGACCTCGTCTGCGAGACCGCGAAGTCGCAGCCTGTCCGGTTCGTGACCCACGGGCCGACCCAGGAGGTCTTCCGGCGCGAGGGCCACATCGATCGCTTGGTCGCGGCCGGGGTCGAGATGCTGCCGCTGCAACCCCACGGCGCGTTCGTGCGGATGCTGGCGGACGCGCCGTGGGTCATCACCGACGGCGGCTCGATCCAGGAGGAGTGCGCCCTCGTCGGCGTGCCGACGTTGTTGTGGCGGCAACGTTCTGAGCGCCCCGATGGCATCGGTGACAACGTCGTCGTGTCCGGTCACGACGTCCGGGTGGCCGCGGCATTCCTGGCGGATCCGGCCGCCCATCGTCGCCAGCGGTCCGTTCCCGATGTCACGCCCAGTGCCAGCATCCTCGCCGTTCTGCGGTCCCGGGCCGGGATCTGACGGCCCGATGGGGACGTGGGGCGTTGTGGATGGTGCCGCCGGTTCGCCGTGTGGTGTCCACGGGGCGCACGATGCGGGTGCCCATGAGAACGCAAGCGGTCCACGGGGCGTCGAATCAGACAACACTGCGCCAAGGCAGCCTCGGACGCCGAGCGCTGTCGCAGGTGGATGGTTGGCTGAAGCCCTCGGCGGGAACGTCGTGAACAAGCCAGATGGGGAACGACCGAATGACTGAAGCAGGGAGCATCGATCGCTCCCGTGCAGCCCAACGTCCTGCGGGCGTGGGCTTCGACGAGGTCTTGGCCGCCGCGCGCTCGGGTGAAGCCTGGGCGTGGGAAGGGCTCTATCGGGAGCTTGCGCCCGTCGTCCTGGGCTACCTGCGGGGCCAACGCGCCCCGAACCCCGAAGACCTCTGCGGTGAGGTGTTCCTGCAGGTCGTGCGTGATCTGCACAGCTTCGAAGGCACCGAGGGCCGGTTCCGGTCCTGGGTCTTCACGATCGCCCACCACCGCATCCTCGATGCACGCCGCTACCAGCAGCGCCGCCCCGTCGACCCGACGGATGGCGACGTCCTGGCCGCCTGCTCGCCGTCCGCCCCGGAGGACCCGGAGGCCGAGGCACTGGAGCACCTCACGATCGAGGAGATCCGTCTCCTGGTGCAGGTCCTCACGGAGGATCAGCGCACGGCGCTCCTGCTTCGCGTGCTGGCAGGGATGACCATCGGGGAGATCGCCGAGGTCATGGGCAAGCGGACCGGTGCCGTCAAGCAGCTTCAGCGACGCGGAATCGCGGCGCTTCGGACCCAGTTGACCTCTGGGGCGTACCCACGCAGGGAGGGTTGGGCGCTCACCAAGGCGACATGACCCCACCCACTCCACGCCCCCCGGAGCCGGAAGGCGACCCTCTCGAGGGTCTCGCCCACGGTGACCGTGCGGCCGGTGAGCCAGGCCCTGAGGCCCGGCCCCCGGTCGATGCGCTTCTGCGCCGGTGGCGTCATGGGCTGGTGCGGCCCATGGACGAGGACTTGGCTGCCCGCCAGATGCGGTCGCTGATCGCCGCCGCCAGTGTGATGGAGCCGCCCGCCCCGGAGCCCGAGGCCGTGCCTGCCCTGTCGTGGCGGACCCGCGCCGGCCAGCTCATGGCCGCCACCACCGCGAAGATCGTCGTCGGGGCGGTCGCTGCCACCGCCACGACCGGTGGCCTGGCCGCGACGGGCAACCTCCCCAAGCCCGTCGAGACCGCAGCCGTGACGGCCGTGGAGTTCGTCGGCAAGCCGTTCACCTGGGTCCTCAGCCGATCCCAGGACCGCCAGGACGTCGCCATCGCCGAGGTCCCGGCCGACCTCGACGCGCCGGTCGCGGCAGCCCCGGTCCCGCCCGCCCCCGTGGAACCGGCCCTCCCAGTCGCCAACGGTGATGAGCCCCAGTTGCTCGCGATGGCCCCCAGCCCGTCGCCCACCCCGACCGCCTCGGCCTCCGTGGCGCCCTGCGTGGTGACCCACACCGAGGAGCCGGCCGCGTCGCCGGCGTCCGAGGAACCCTCCGCGACCGCGTCGCCTTCGGCCAGCGCGTCGCCGTCGTCCTCGGCCTCTCCCAGCGCATC
>CBDTZE010000258.1:0-3744 GCA_965364815.1 uncultured Nitriliruptoria bacterium
CCCGATCAGCTGAGGCTCACTCCCACTCGATGGTGCCCGGCGGCTTCGAGGTGATGTCCAGCACGACGCGGTTGATGCCGTCGACCTCGTTGATGATGCGGCTGGAGATCTTCTCGAGCACGTCGTACGGGATACGTGCCCAGTCCGCCGTCATGGCGTCCTCGGACGTGACGGCGCGCAGCACGACCGGGTGGCCGTAGGTGCGCGCGTCGCCCTGGACGCCGACGGACCGGACCGTGAGCAGGGCGATGAACGACTGCCAGAGCTCGCGCTCCAGGCCGGCGTTGCGCAGCTCCTCCATCGCGATGCGGTCGGCCGCACGGGTGAGGTCGAGGCGCTCGCGGGTGATGTCGCCGATGATCCGCACGGCCAGGCCCGGGCCGGGGAACGGCTGGCGCTGGACCATGTCCTCGGGCAGACCGAGCGCCGCGCCGATCTCACGGACCTCGTCCTTGAACAGGGCGCGCAGCGGCTCGACGAGGTCGAAGTCCATGTCCTCGGGCAGGCCGCCGACGTTGTGGTGGCTCTTGATCGTCGAAGCGGTCGACGATCCGGACTCGATGACGTCCGGGTAGAGCGTTCCCTGGACGAGGAACTTCGTGCCGGGCGAGTCCTTGTAGATGTCGCGCGCAGCGTCCTCGAAGACGCGGATGAAGTGCTCGCCGATGATCTTGCGCTTGGTCTCGGGGTCGCTGACCCCGGCAAGTGCGTCGAGGAACCGGTCCTGGACCTGCAGGTGGACCAACTCCATCCCGAAGTGGTCGCGGAAGGTGGCCTCGACCTGCTCGCCCTCGTTGTGGCGCATGAGGCCGTGGTCGACGAAGACGCAGGTGAGCTGGTCGCCGACGGCCTTGTGGACCAGCGCGGCGGCGACGGAGGAGTCCACGCCACCGGAGAGGCCGCAGAGGACGGGGCGGTCGCCGACCTGCTCACGGATGCGGTCGACCAACTCGTCGATGACGTTGGCGGCGGTCCAGTTCGGGTTGATGCCCGCCCCGTCCACGAGGAACTGGCGCAGGACGTCCTTGCCGGACGGCGTGTGGCTGACCTCGGGGTGGAACTGCACGCCGAACAGGCGGCGCTCCGTGTCCTCGATGGTGGCGCACGGGGCCGACCCGGTCGAGGCGGTGACGACGAAGCCGTCCGGAGGGATCGTGACGGCGTCGCGGTGCGACATCCAGACGATCTGCTCTGTCGGGGTGCCGTTCATGACCACGCCCTCGGCGGTCGTCATGAGCTCCGTCTTGCCGTACTCGGCGATGCCGGAGTGGGCGACCTCGCCGCCCAGCGCCTTGGCCATCAACTGCTGGCCGTAGCAGATGCCGAGCATCGGGACGCCGAGCCCGAAGATGTCCGGGTCGATCGTCGGGGCGCCCTCGGCGTAGACCGAATCCGGGCCGCCCGACAGGATGATCGCGTCGGGCTCCAGCGCCAGGATCTCCGCGGCCGTCAGCTTGTGACTGACGATCTCCGAATAGACCTGCTGCTCACGCACACGGCGAGCAATCAGTTGGGCGTACTGGGCGCCGAGGTCGATGACCAGGACTCGGGAAAAACGCTCGGCGGTCACAGGCTGCTCACGGGGCGAGGGAGTGCGGGGCGAAGACGGGCAGGCTACTCCCGCCCCACGCCGCCCATCCCCCGGGCGAGCGCCCCGGCCCCTAGCCCGCGATGTCCGGCTGGCGTGGGGTCCAGGCGGCAGCGAGCAGGAGCGCCAGCACCACCTCGATGCCTCGCGTGAAGGTCAGCGCTTCGAGTTGGGCGTGGACGGCCAATCCGGTCGCGGCGCCGGCAAGCGCGATGCGCTGGGACGGCGAGGGGTGGACCACGATCCGGCGGATCAGCAGCAACCAGAGTGCGAGGTAGGCCAGCGTGCCCAGGAGTCCGACCTCGGCCAGCGCCACCAGCCAGGCGTTGTTCGGGTGCTCGTACGGGATGACCCCGTCAACGGCTGCGGCCGACGGTTGCGAGGTCACGACCGTGACCTCCTCCTCGAAGCGGTTCAGGCCGACGCCGAGGAACGGCCGGTCCTGCCATGCCTCGAAGGCCGCCGTGTACTGCTCGTCACGGACGCGCAGAGCGGACGCGATCGCATCTTCCGCGCCAGGTTGTGTGTCGGCGGCGATGGTGCCCACCGTGATGGCGAGGGTCAGGGCGAGCACTCCCCCAGCGACGACCCGGCGGGGAACCCAGCGCCCCGCAACGACCACGGCCGCAGCGACGACCAGGCCCAGCAGCGCCCCGCGGCTGAGGGTGATCAACGTGGCCAGCAGCAGGACCGTCGCGGCGATGCCCCAGCGGCGGTCACGGCGCATCAGCGACAGTGCCGGCCAGAACGTCACCGCCGTGTAGCCAGCGATGATGTTGCTGACGCCGACCGGTTGCTGCAACGAGCGCTTCCAGTCGTAGAACCCGCCCAGGTCGCCGTCGCGAAGCGCCCCGACGACGTCCCAGGCGATGCCTGCGCTCAGCACGAGGCCCAGGGCAACGAAGCCGACGCGCCAGTCCCACGGGCCACGTCCGCCCTCGCCGACCTCGACCTCGTCGGGGCGCAGCCACGTCAGGCCCAGCAGCAGGGCAGCCGGGCCGACGAACCTCGACGCCCCGGTCAGGATTTCCACGTCGAACCGGCCGCCGATCGACGGCAGCACGAACTGCAGAGCGACGACGACGAGGAAGGCGAGGTAGGCCCACAGCGCGGGCTCGCGACGTGCCGGCCACCACCCGATGGACGGGGCGCCGCCCTGCGCGGCGGCGACGGGGTCCTTGCGTCGTTGCAACTCGACGGATGCCCCCCAGGCCAGGACGGCGAGGCAGGCGAGGTCGATCACGCTGATCGCGACGGACGCCCCGCCGACGGTCACGGTCGCCAACGCGCCCAGTGCCGTGGCGACGGCAGGGACGGCGAACGCGGGACCGCGACCGAGCAGCGTCGGGACGCGACGCTTCACGAGCGCCCCGTCCGACCCACTGCGGCCGGGAGATTCACCCTCGGTACTTGCCGGTGCGCAGACCCTCGAGGTCCGCGCGATCCGCGTCGTCGAAGTCGTCCGGCGGCGGTCCGGAGAAGACCTGGCTGATCACCGTGGACTCAATGGCCCAGTACATGGCCGAACCCTTGTTGCGGGAGTGCCCCTTGTGCTCCGGGTCCTCGTGATCGATCTCCGAGGTGTAACCGATGTTGACCAGGCCCAGCAGGTGGCCCCACTCGTGGACCACAACGGCGCGTTCGATCGCCGCGTCGGATCCCAGCAGGCCGCCGAGCCCGGACCACTTGTCCGGGAAGACCGCGAACTCGCTGGCGTTGTAGGCGACGCCGATGGCGTTGGTGGCCTGGCCGTTGGAGATGAACTCGCCACCGACGTAGAGCACGTAGACGCTGACGGTGTCGCCGCCCGACCGCGTGTCACGGTTCTGGGACGCAACCTCGCGAAGCTGAGCGGACGACCACTGCGTCCGGTCCGAGGAGAACGTGTTGCCCCCTGCGAGGACGACACCGCCGGGCTTGTCGACGTAGGCCCGCATGCGGCCGACGAGGTGGTCGACGGCCGACTTGCTGGGCTGCTGCCCGGCCTGCACGTCGATCTCGACGACCAACTTGGCGATCGACCCACGCAGCATCGCGGGGCCGTGAAAACCGACCTGCGCGAAGTCGTCGAGGGGTGCGCTGAGCCCCGGGGCCCCCTGGTCGGGCGCCGCGCCCTCGGAGGCATCGGCTGATCCGCCGTCGCCAGCGGCAGGACC